>NZ_JBPGXG010000156.1:0-9880 GCF_056755255.1 Monashia sp. HAY1-5C
GTCCTCGGTGTAGACGAGGTAACCCTTGAGCGGACCCTCGGCGGCGGCCTTGACCGCGGCGTTGACCTCCTCGACGGTGGTCTCGCGGCCGGCCTCGAACGTCAGGTCGGTGGCCGAGCCCGTGGGCACGGGGACACGGAGGGCGTAGCCGTCGAGCTTGCCCTTGAGCTCGGGCAGGACGAGCGAGACGGCCTTGGCGGCGCCGGTCGTCGTGGGGACGATGTTGAGCGCGGCCGCGCGGGCGCGACGGAGGTCCTTGTGCGGGGCGTCCTGCAGGTTCTGGTCCTGCGTGTACGCGTGGATCGTCGTCATGAGGCCCTTGACGATGCCGAACTCCTCGTGGAGGACCTTGGCCATCGGCGCGAGGCAGTTCGTCGTGCACGAGGCGTTCGAGATGACGGTGTGCTGGTCGGCGTCGTACAGGTCGTCGTTGACGCCCATGACGATGGTGATGTCCTCGTTCTTGGCCGGCGCCGAGATGACGACCTTCTTCGCGCCGCCGGCGACGTGCGCCTTGGCCTTCTCCGCGTCGGTGAAGAAGCCGGTGGACTCGACGACGACGTCCGCACCGACGCCGGCCCAGTCGATCGCGGACGGGTCGCGCTCCTCGAAGACGCGGATGGCCTTGCCGTCGACGGTGATGGACGTCTCGTCGTAGGACACCTCGCCGGGGAAGCGCCCGAGGATCGAGTCGTACTTGAGCAGGTGGGCCAGGGTCTTGTTGTCCATGAGGTCGTTCGTGGCCACGACCTCGATGTCGGCCCCGGACGCCACGATGGCGCGGAAGAAGTTGCGGCCGATGCGGCCAAAGCCGTTGATACCAACGCGAACGGTCACTGCTGTGCACCTCTTCGGTGAGACGGTGTGAGGGTGTGTCGGACGTCGTCAGACGACCTTCGTCCGACGGGAGGGCCGCGACGCTGCGACCTCGGTCACAGTCCACCCTAGTCGCTCCCCCGAGGCGCCGAGTCGGCAGTCTCAGGGCGTGGAGAGGCAACCCGGGCGGCGCGCGTTGCCGGGCGGATGCCGCGCCGGGCTCAGCTCTCGAGCATCTCCGGCGTCAGGTTGGCCTCGGTGCCGGGGACGCCGAGGTCCTCGGCCCGCTTGTCGGCCATCGCCAGCAGGCGTCGGATGCGGCCCGCGACGGCGTCCTTGGTCATCGGCGGCTTGGCGAGCTGGCCGAGCTCCTCGAGGCTGGCCTGCTTGTGCTCGAGCCGCAGCCGGCCCGCCTCGCGCAGGTGCTCGGGGACCTCCTCGCCGAGCAGCTCCATGGCGCGCTCGACGCGGGCACCGGCGGCGACCGCGGCGCGCGCGGAGCGGCGCAGGTTGGCGTCGTCGAAGTTGGCGAGGCGGTTGGCCGTGGCGCGCACCTCGCGCCGCATCCGGCGCTCCTCCCAGGCGAGGACCGCGTCGTGGGCGCCGAGCCGCGTCAGCATGGCGCCGATGGCGTCACCGTCGCGGATGACGACGCGGTCGACCCCCCGCACCTCGCGGGCCTTGGCCTGGATGCCGAGGCGACGCGCCGCCCCGACGAGGGCGAGGGCGGCCTCGGGGCCGGGGCAGGTCACCTCGAGCGCCGACGAGCGGCCCGGCTCGGTCAGCGACCCGTGCGCGAGGAAGGCGCCCCGCCAGGCCGCCTCCGAGTCGCACGTCGCCGCGCTGACGACCTTCGGCGGCAGCCCCCGGACCGGGCGGCCCCGCGTGTCGATGAGGCCGGTCTGGCGCGCGAGGGTGGCACCCTCCTCGACGACCCGGACGACGTAGCGCGAGCCGCGGCGCAGCCCGCCGGCCGCGAGGACGAGGACGTCGCTCCGGTGGCCGTACACCTCGCCGATGTTGCGGCGGAGTCGGCGCGCGGCGTTCGCGGTGTCGAGCTCGGCCTCGACGACGATCTGCCCCCCGATGATGTGCAGCCCGCCGGCGAAGCGCAGCATGGTCGACACCTCGGCCTTGCGACAGCAGGGCTTGGTCACCTCGAGGCGCGAGAGCTCGTCCTTCACCTTCGCTGTCATGGCCATGCGGCACATCCTGCCACCCTGATCAAGCACCCTCGGCTGCAGAGGGGTGAGCGATGCGCCATGGCGCCTCGTGGCGGCCACCCGGGCGGTTCGTCACGGTTCGTCCCCACCGTGCTGGCCGAGGTCGGGCGAGGAGGTCCTCAGGCGATGACGTCCCGCAGCGCGGCCGCGAGCCGGAGCGGGTCGTGGACACCGGGTGCACCGCGCGCGGAGACCGGCGCCACGACGAGCTCGGCACCGAGCTCCGCCGCCGCGGCCCGCAGCGACGGCTCGTCGACGACGACGCTCGGGTCGGCGAGGACGACGTCGAGGCGCAGGTGCGGCGCGTTCGCGGCGAAGGAGGCCAGGTGGTCCTCGGCGCGGAAGTCCCGGGTCTCGCCCTTGTGCACCTCGAGGTTGAGGTTGAGCAGGCGCCTCGCCCGCGTGGCGACGAGGGCGTCGGCGAGGTCGGGCACGAGCAGGTGGGGCATGACCGAGGTGAACCACGACCCGGGCCCGAGTACGACCCAGTCGGCCTCGGCCACCGCGCCCAGCGCCTCGGTGCAGGGCGCCGGGCAGGTCGGCACGATGCCGATGGAGGACACGATGCCGGGTGAGGACGCGACGCGGTGCTGCCCGTGGACGGTGACGGCCTCACCCGGGCGGTCCGGGTCGTGGCCGACGATCTCGGCGACGATCTCGAGCGGCTCGGCGGCCATCGGCAGGACCCGGCCGCGCGCGCCGAGCAGCCGGCCGACGAGGTCGAGTCCCCGGACCGTGTCGCCGAGCAGCTCCCAGATGGAGACGATCATGAGGTTGCCGAGCGCGTGGCCCCGGAGGTCGCCGTCGCCGCCGAAGCGGTGCTGGAGGACGTCGCGCCACGTGTGCCCCCAGTCGCTGTCGTCGCACAGCGCCGAGAGGGCCATCCGCAGGTCGCCGGGCGGAAGGACCTCGAAGTCACGGCGCAGCCGGCCGCTCGACCCGCCGTCGTCGGCGACGGTCACGACGGCCGTGACGTCGTCGGTGAGCAGGCGCAGCGCGCTCAGCGTCGCCGAGAGGCCGTGCCCCCCGCCGAGCGCGACGATGCGCCGCTGCTGGGACGGGCCGAGCGCGACGCGGGGGGCGGGCAGGGTCACGCGTCCACCGTTCACTCGCGGCCGAGGTCGCGGTGCACGACGAACGTGTCGACGCGGTCGTGGCCCCGCAGCCGCCGGCTCAGCGCCTCGGCGGTGGCGACGGACCGGTGCTTGCCGCCCGTGCAGCCGACGGCGACCGTGACGTACCGGCGCCCCTCGCGGACGTAGCCACCGATCATCGTCTCGAGCAGGTCGGCGGCGCGGTCGAGGAACTCCTCGGCACCGGGCTGCTTCATGACGAACTCGGCCACCGGCTCGTCGCGGCCGGTGAGGGCCCGCAGCTCGGGCACCCAATAGGGGTTGGGCAGGAAGCGCATGTCGAAGACGACGTCGGCGTCGAGGGGCAGGCCGTACTTGAAGCCGAAGGACATGACGGCGATGCGCAGCTGCACCTTGCGGTCACCGGCGAACAGCGAGGACAGCTTGGCACTGAGCTGGTGCACGTTGAGCCCAGAGCTGTCGATGACGACGTCGGCCGACGAACGCAGGTCCTGCAGCAGCTCGCGCTCGTGCTGGATGCCGTCGAGGAGGCGGCCGCTGCCTTGCAGGGGGTGCGGCCGGCGCACGCTCTCGAAGCGTCGGACGAGCGCCTCGTCGGTGGCGTCGAGGAACACCAGGCTCGGCCGCTCCCCCCGCTCGCGTGCCGCGGAGATGGCCTCGTCGAGGTGGCCGAACCAGCCACCGGCCCGGACGTCGACGACGACCGCGACCTGCTGGTGGCTCGCGTCGGGGTTGTGCGCGAGCGCGGCGTCGCGCAGCTCGGCGAGGTGACCGAGCAGCTGCGGTGGCAGGTTGTCGACGACGAGCCACCCGAGGTCCTCGAGCACGTTCGCCGTCGTGCTGCGGCCCGCACCGCTCATGCCGGTGACGATGACGATCGGAGCGTCCGCGAGGGAGGCCAGGTCGGCGGTCCTGCTGTCGGCGGTCATTCGAGGACTTCTCCCGTCGTGAGGTTCACGGCTGGCTCCTGCGGTGCACCCTCAGCCAAGTGGGTCACGACCGCCGAGGCAAGCGACGGGCCGATGCCAGGTACCGCCATGATGTCCGTCGCGTCCGCGGCCCGAAGCCGTTTGACCGACCCGAAGTGGCGCAGCAGCGCCTTCTGCCGGCTCGACCCGAGGCCAGGGATGCCGTCGAGGGCGCTCGTGGTCATCGCCTTGGACCGACGCTGCCGGTGGAAGGTGATGGCGAACCGGTGCGCCTCGTCGCGCAGGCGCTGGAGCAGGTACAGGCCCTCGCTGGTGCGGGGCAGGATGACCGGGTGCTCGGTGCGTGGGACCCAGACCTCCTCGAGCCGCTTGGCCAGCCCCACGAGCGCGACCTCCTCGATGCCGAGCTCGTCGAGCACCGCCTGCGCCGCGTTGACCTGGGGCAGGCCGCCGTCGACGACGACGAGGCTCGGCGGGTAGGCGAAGCGACGCGGGCGACCGGTCTCGGGGTCGATGGGCCCCGACGCGGCAGGGGCGTCGTCGGCGGTGCCCTCCGTGTCCTCGGTGCCGGCGAGGTCGCCGTCCGCCTCCGCCTCCTCGAGGTACCGGCGGAACCGCCGGGTCAGCACCTCGCGCATCGCGGCGGTGTCGTCGACGGTCACCGTGCTGTCTGCCGCGGCCTCGAGTGCGACGGCCGCGCCCGTCGTGCCTGCCCTGCCCGCCGTGCCACGGACGATGAAGCGTCGGTACTCGCTCTTGCGGGGCAGGCCGTCCTCGAAGACCACCATCGAGGCCACGACGTTGGTGCCCTGGACGTGGCTGACGTCGTAGCACTCGATGCGCAGGGGTGCCTCGTCGAGCTCGAGGAACTCCTGCAGCTCCTGGAGGGCCTGGCTGCGCAGCGTCAGGTCGCCGGCTCGAGCCACCTTGTGCCGGGCCAGGGACTGCTCGGCGTTGCGGCGGACGGTCTCCATGAGGGTGCGCTTGTCGCCCCGCTGCGGGATGCGCACGTCGACCCGCGCGCCGCGGACCGACGAGAGCCACTCGACGACGGCCTCGCAGTCCTCGGGCAGGGTCGGCACGAGCACCTCGCGCGGGACCGTCTCGCGGTCGGCGTCGCCGTAGACCTGCTGGAGCAGGTGGCCGACGAGGGCCGGCAGGTCCTCGCTCTCCTTCTCCACGACCCAGCCGCGCTGGCCCCGGATGCGGCCGCCACGGACGTGGAAGACCTGGACCGCCGCCTCGAGGTCGTCGTCGGCGAGCGCGAAGACGTCGGCGTCGGTGGCGTCGCCGAGGACGACGGCCTGCTTCTCGAGGGCCTTGCTGATCGCGCCGATGTCGTCGCGAAGGCGCGCCGCCTGCTCGAAGTCGAGGTCGGCCGCGGCCTCGCGCATCCGGGCCTCGAGCCGCTTGACGAACCGGGTCGTGTTGCCGGCCATGAAGTCGCAGAAGTCCTCGGCGATGGCGCGGTGCTCCTCGGGCGTGACCCTGCCGACGCACGGTGCCGAGCACTTGTCGATGTAGCCGAGCAGGCACGGCCGGCCGCTGGCCGCCGCGCGCTTGTAGACGCCGGAGGAGCACGTGCGCAGCGGGAAGACGCGCAGCAGCAGGTCGAGGGTCTCGCGGATGGCCCACGCGTGGCCGTACGGACCGAAGTAGCGCGTGCCCTTGCGCTTGGCCCCACGCATCACCTGCGCCCGCGGGACGGGCTCGCCCATGGTCACGGCGAGGAACGGATAGGACTTGTCGTCGCGGTACTTGACGTTGAACCGGGGGTCGAACTCCTTGATCCACGAGTACTCGAGCTGGAGCGCCTCGACCTCGGTGCGCACGACGGTCCACTCGACCGACGCGGCCGTCGTGACCATCGTGGCGGTGCGTGGGTGCAGCGCCGTGATGTCCTGGAAGTACGAGGAGAGCCGCGGGCGAAGCGATTTGGCCTTGCCCACGTAGATGACGCGACCGTGCCCGTCGCGGAACCGGTAGACGCCCGGATCGGTCGGGATCTCCCCCGGCTTCGGTCGATAGGTCGTCGGGTCGGCCACGGCTCCACCCTATGTCGGGCCACCGACGGCCCGGTCCCCTCCCTCTCGAGCGCGGCGGCCAGACCGAGGTGACCGAGGTGCCCGACGTGACCGGTGGCCGGGCCCGTGGGACTCAGCCGACGGTGAAGCCCGAACCGCTGACGGTGACGGTCTTCGGGCTCAGGCCCGTCGGCGCCGGGCCCGACACGACCTCACCGGTGGCGAGGGCGAAGTGGCTCTGGTGACACGGGCACACGAGCTGGCCGCCCTCCACCGCGGACACCGCGCAGCCCTGGTGCGGGCAGGTGGTGTCGAAGGCCTTGAAGGTGCCCGCCTGGGGCTGGGTGACGACGGTCTGGGTGTCCGGGAAGAACTTCGCGCCGCCGACCGGCACCTCCGACGTCGGCGTCGGCGTGGCCGGTCCACCGGCACCGCCTGCCGCCCCGCCGGAGGTGCCGGTCGGGACGGGCGGGCTGCTGCAGGCGGCGAGCGCACCCGCTCCGGCGACCGCTCCGGCGACGGCGCCGGCGGCGCGCAGCACGCCGCGGCGTCCGGGCAGGCACGCGCCCGCGTCGGTACCGCCGTCCTGGTCGTGCTCGGTCATGCCTTCCTCTTTCGCGTCGTGGTGCTCGGCGACGTGCGGGCGGTGCTCACGGTGGAGGCCGAGGACGTCTTCTTCGCGGCGGCGGTCGTGACACCCCCACGGGTGCGGCCGCCGGTCGCGCCGCCCTTGGTGGGGCTGCCCTTCGCGGCTGTCGTCATGGTCCGCGTCGAGCCTGAGCCTGCCCCGGTAGTCCGCTGGGAGCGGGCCGAGGACGTGGACCCCGTCGAGGAGCTCGTCGAGGAGCCCGTCGAGGACCCCGTCGATGAGCTCGCCGCGGAGCCCTTGGAGGACGTCTTTGAGGACGAGGCCTTCGAGGCCCGCGTCGTCGTCCGCGCGGTGCGCTCGAGGATCGGCTTGAGGAAGCGGCCGGTGTGGCTGGCCGCGACCTCAGCGACCTCCTCGGGGGTGCCCTCGGCGATCACGGTGCCACCGCCCGAGCCGCCCTCGGGCCCCATGTCGATGATCCAGTCGGCGTTCTTGATGACGTCGAGGTTGTGCTCGATGACGATGACGGTGTTGCCCTTGTCGACGAGGCCCTGGAGCACGTCGAGCAGCTTGCGGATGTCCTCGAAGTGCAGCCCGGTGGTCGGTTCGTCGAGAACGTAGATGGTGCGGCCGGTGGAGCGCTTCTGCAGCTCGCTCGCGAGCTTCACGCGCTGGGCCTCGCCACCGGACAGGGTCGGTGCCGGCTGGCCGAGGCGCACGTAGCCGAGGCCGACGTCGTTGAGGGTCCGCAGGTGGCGCGCGATCGCGGGCACCGCCTCGAAGAAGTCCGCGGCCTCCTCGATCGGCATGTCCAGGACGTCGGCGATCGTCTTGCCCTTGAAGTGGACCTCCAGCGTCTCCCGGTTGTACCGGGCCCCGTGGCACACCTCGCACGGGACGTAGACGTCGGGCAGGAAGTTCATCTCGATCTTGATCGTGCCGTCGCCCGAGCACGCGTCACAGCGACCGCCCTTGACGTTGAACGAGAACCGGCCGGGTTGGTAGCCCCTGACCTTGGCCTCGGTCGTCTCGGCGAAGAGCTTGCGCATGTTGTCGAAGACGCCGGTGTACGTCGCCGGGTTCGAGCGCGGGGTGCGGCCGATCGGGCTCTGGTCGACGTGGACGACCTTGTCGAGCTGGTCCAGCCCGGTCACGGTCTTGTGCCGGCCCGGGACGTGCCGGGCACCGTTGAGCTTGTTGGCGAGGACGTTGAAGAGGATGTCGTTGACGAGCGTCGACTTGCCCGAACCCGAGACGCCGGTGACCGCGACGAGGTTGCCGAGCGGGAAGCTGACCGTGACGTCCCGCAGGTTGTTCTCGCGCGCCCCGGTGACGGTCACCTGCCGGCCGTCGTGGCCGCGGCGCACCGGCGGCGTCGGGATCTCGCGCCGGCCGGACAGGTACATGCCGGTCAGGGAGTCGGGGTGCTCGAGCAGGCCCTTGACCGGGCCGGAGTGCACGACGTGTCCGCCGTGCTCCCCGGCGCCCGGACCGATGTCGACGACCCAGTCGGCGGTGGCGATGGTGTCCTCGTCGTGCTCGACGACGATGAGCGTGTTGCCGAGGTCGCGCAGCCGCGTCAGGGTCTCGATGAGCCGGTGGTTGTCGCGCTGGTGCAGGCCGATCGAGGGCTCGTCGAGCACGTACAGCACGCCGACGAGGCCCGAGCCGATCTGCGTGGCGAGCCGGATGCGCTGCGCCTCGCCGCCGGACAGCGTGCCGGCCGGCCGGTCGAGCGAGAGGTAGTCGAGGCCGACGTCGAGGAGGAACCCCAGACGGGCGTCGATCTCCTTGATGACCCGCTCGGCGATCTGCTTCTCGCGGGCCGTGAAGTCGACGGTGTCGAGGAACCCGGCCGCCTCGCTGATGGCCAGGGCACACACCTCGGCGATGTTCTTGCCGCCGACGAGCACGGCGAGCGACTCGGGCTTGAGGCGGGCGCCCTTGCAGACGGGGCACGGGACCTCGCGCATGTAGCCCTCGTACCGCTCGCGGCTCCAGTCGGAGTCGGTCTCGGAGTGGCGCCGCTTGATGAACGGGACGACACCCTCGAAGCCGGTCGTGTACGAGCGGTCGCGGCCGTAGCGGTTGCGGTAGCGGACGTGGACCTTGTAGTTCTGCCCGTGGAGCAGCGCCTCGCGGGCCCGTTCGGGCAGCGCCCGCCACGGCACGTCCATCGAGAACTTCATGTCCTCCCCGAGCGCGCTCATGACGCGCTGGAAGTACTCGGCCGACCCGGAGCCCTGGGCCCACGGCTGGATGGCCCCCTCGGCGAGGGTCAGGTCGTCGTCGGGCACGACGAGCTCGGGGTCGACCTCGAGCTCGGTGCCGATGCCGGTGCACGTCGGGCACGCACCGAACGGGGAGTTGAAGGAGAACGACCGTGGCTGCACCTCGTCCATGCCCAGGGGGTGGTTGTTGGGGCAGGCCATCTTCTCGGAGAAGCGGCGCTCGCGGTCCTTGTCCTTGGCGTCACGGTCGACGAAGTCGATGACGAGGACGCCTCCGGCCAGGCCGAGCGCGGTCTCGACGGAGTCGGTGAGGCGTCGCTTGGACCCGGCGTCGTCGCCCTTGGCCACGAGCCGGTCGACGACGACCTCGATGGTGTGCTTGCGCTGCTTCTCGAGCTTGGGGGCCTCGGTGAGCGAGACGACCTCGCCGTCGACGCGGGCGCGGGAGAACCCCTTGGTCTGCAGCTCGGCGAAGAGGTCGACGAACTCGCCCTTGCGCCCCTGGACCACGGGGGCGAGCACCTGGAACCGGGTGCGGTCCTCGAGCGTGAGCAGCTGGTCGACGATCTGCTGGGGCGACTGCCGGGTGACCGGCTCACCGCACACCGGGCAGTGCGGGCGGCCCGCACGCGCGAACAGCAGACGCAGGTAGTCGTAGACCTCGGTGATGGTGCCGACCGTCGAGCGCGGGTTGCGGTTGGTCGACTTCTGGTCGATGGAGACGGCGGGCGAGAGCCCCTCGATGAAGTCGACGTCGGGCTTGTCCATCTGGCCGAGGAACTGCCGCGCGTACGCGGAGAGTGACTCGACGTACCGGCGCTGCCCCTCGGCGAAGATCGTGTCGAACGCGAGGCTCGACTTGCCTGACCCGGACAGCCCGGTGAAGACGACGAGGCTGTCCCTGGGGAGGTCGACCGAGACGTCGCGCAGGTTGTGCTCGCGCGCGCCGCGGACGACGAGGGAGTGGGAGGTGC
>NZ_JBPGXG010000157.1:0-9720 GCF_056755255.1 Monashia sp. HAY1-5C
TGGCAACGGGTGTACGCGCGGACCTTGAACTTCGGCTTCCGGTTCGCCTTGTTGATCAGGGCGGTCTTGGCCATGTCAGTTCTCCTTGAAGGGGAAGCCGAGCGCCTTGAGCAGCGCGCGACCCTCGTCGTCGTTGGTCGCCGTGGTGACGACGGTGATGTCCATGCCGCGCACGCGGTCGATGCGGTCCTGGTCGATCTCGTGGAACATCGACTGCTCGGTCAGGCCGAACGTGTAGTTGCCGCGACCGTCGAACTGCTTGGGCGACAGGCCGCGGAAGTCGCGGATGCGCGGGAGGGCGATCGTCACGAGACGGTCGAGGAACTCCCACATGCGGTCGCCGCGCAGCGTGGTGTGCGCGCCGATCGGCATGCCCTCGCGGAGCTTGAACTGGGCGATGGACTTGCGGGCCCGCGTCACGACCGGCTTCTGGCCGGTGATGGCGGTGAGGTCACGGACCGCGCCCTCGATGAGCTTGCTGTCGCGCGCGGCGTCACCGACACCCATGTTGACGACGACCTTGACGACGCCGGGAACCTGCATGACGTTCCCGTGGCCGAACTGCTGCTGGAGCGAGCTCTTGATCTCGTCCTGGTACCGCTGCTTGAGGCGCGGCTTGCTGGTGGTCTGCGTCATGTTCAGAGGTCCTTGTCCGACTTCACGGCGACGCGCACGCGGGACGCCTTCTGGCGACCGCCGCGCTCGACCGTCTCGACGCGCGTCTTGACGCGCGTCGGCTTCTTCGTCTCGGGGTCGACGACGGCCACGTTGCTGACGTGGATCGCGGCCTCCGTGTGGGTCAGGCCACCGGTGCGGGTGCCACGGGCGGTGGCGCCGGCCTTGATGTGCTTGGTGACGCGGTTGATGCCCTCGACGAGCACGCGCTGCGTCTCCGGGTAGACCGCGATGACCTTGCCCTGCTTGCCCCGGTCGCCGCCGTTCTTCTGGCTGCGGCCCGAGATGACCTGGACGAGGTCACCCTTCTTGATCTTCATCTTCGCCATGGGTCAGAGCACCTCCGGCGCGAGCGAGATGATCTTCATGAACTTCTTCTCGCGCAGCTCACGGCCGACGGGACCGAAGATGCGGGTACCGCGCGGGTCACCGTCGTTCTTCAGGATGACCGCGGCGTTCTCGTCGAACTTGATGTACGAGCCGTCGGGACGCCGACGCTCCTTGACGGTCCGGACGATGACGGCCTTGACCACGTCGCCCTTCTTGACGTTGCCGCCCGGGATGGCGTCCTTGACGGTGGCGACGATCGTGTCGCCGATGCCGGCGTATCGACGGCCCGAACCACCGAGAACACGGATGCAAAGGAGCTCCTTGGCACCGGTGTTGTCGGCGACGCGCAGTCGCGACTCCTGCTGGATCACTGTCTAACTCCTGTCGTCGTGCTGGTTCTCACCCGGTCACCCGGGTGAGCCTTGCCGAACGGAAATGGGGGGTGGCTTACTTGGCCTTCTCGAGGATCTCGACGACACGCCAGTGCTTCGTCGCGGAGAGCGGACGCGTCTCCATGATGAGCACGCGGTCGCCGACGCCGGCCTCGTTCTTCTCGTCGTGCGCCTTGACCTTCGAGGTGCGACGGATGACCTTGCTGTAGAGGGCGTGCTTGACGCGGTCCTCGACCTCGACGACGACGGTCTTGTCCATCTTGTCGCTCACCACGTAGCCCTGACGGGTCTTGCGGTAGTTGCGCTCGGTGGTCTGACCCGTCGCGTCCGTGGTCACGGTGTCCTTCTCGCTCATGCCTGGTCCTCCTCGGCCGTCTCGGCCTCGGCCGTCTTCTCGGCCTTCTTGGTGGCCTTCTTGGCCTTCTTCTCGGCCTTGTCGTCGGCCTTCGCCGGCTCCGGCTGCTCGACCGGGGCCGAGCCGATGCCGAGCTCGCGCTCACGCATCTCGGTGTAGATCCGGGCGATGTCCTTCTTGACCGCACGCAGACGACCGTGGTTGTCCAGCTGGCCCGTGGCGGACTGGAACCGGAGGTTGAACAGCTCCTCCTTGGCCTTCTTCAGCTCGTCGGCGAGCTTCGTGTCGTCGAGACCACGCAGCTGGTTCGGAGCCAGGTCCTTCGTTCCGACTGCCATCAGTTGTCACCACCCTCACGCTGGACGAAGCGGCACTTCATCGGGAGCTTGTGCATCGCGAGACGCATGGCCTCGCGGGCGACCGGCTCGGCCACGCCCGAGAGCTCGAACATGACGCGACCCGGCTTGACGTTCGCGACCCACCACTCGGGCGAGCCCTTGCCCGAACCCATGCGGGTCTCGGCCGGCTTCTTCGTGAGCGGACGGTCCGGGTAGATGTTGATCCAGACCTTTCCGCCACGCTTGATGTAGCGGGTCATCGCGATACGAGCGGACTCGATCTGACGGTTGGTGACGTACGCCGGCTCGAGGGCCTGGATGCCGTACTCACCGAAGGCGATCTTCGTGCCGCCCTTGGCAGCACCGTGACGATCCGGGTGGTGCTGCTTGCGGTGCTTGACTCGACGGGGAATCAACATGGGTCAGGCCTGCTCATTCTCGGTGCTCGCCGCGGCGGGAGCCTCGGCAGCAGCGGTCTCGTTCACTGCCGGGGCAGCGGCGGTCTCGTTGCGGTCACCACGGCGGGCGCGGTTCGGACGGTCGGAACCGTCACGACGCGGGCCACGCGACGGGCGGGGCGCGGCGGCCTGCTGGGCAGCCAGCTCCTTGGCCGTCAGGTCACCCTTGTAGATCCACACCTTGACGCCGATGCGGCCGAACGTCGTACGGGCCTCATAGAAGCCGTAGTCGATGTTCGCGCGCAGCGTGTGCAGCGGGACGCGACCCTCGCGGTAGAACTCGGTGCGGCTCATCTCGGCGCCGTTGAGACGGCCCGAGACCTGCACGCGGATGCCCTTGGCGCCGGCGCGCTGGGCGGACTGCATGCCCTTGCGCATCGCGCGGCGGAAGGAGACACGGGCCGAGAGCTGCTCGGCGATGCCCTGGGCGACCAGCTGGGCGTCGGTCTCGGGGTTCTTGACCTCGAGGATGTTCAGCTGGACCTGCTTGCCCGTGAGCTTCTCGAGCTCGCCGCGGATGCGGTCGGCCTCGGCGCCACGACGGCCGATGACGATGCCCGGACGCGCGGTGTGGATGTCGACGCGGACGCGGTCACGCGTGCGCTCGATCTCCACCTTGGCGATGCCGGCCCGCTCCATGCCCGTGGCCATGAGGCGACGGATGGCGACGTCTTCCTTCACGTAGTCGCGGTAGCGCTGACCCTGCTTCGTGGAGTCGGCGAACCAGCGGCTCTTGTGGTCGGTGGTGATGCCCAGACGGAAGCCGTGGGGGTTGACCTTCTGACCCATCAGCGGGCTCCCTTCTTGTTCTCGGGCTGGGTGACGACGACGGTGATGTGGCTGGTCCGCTTGTTGATGCGGCCGGCGCGGCCCTGGGCGCGCGGACGGAACCGCTTCATCGTCGGGCCCTCGTCGACGAACGCCGCCGTGATGACGAGGTTGCGCTCGTCGAAGGCCACGGACTCCTTGTCGGCCTTGAACCGGGCGTTGGCGATGGCGCTCTCGAGCACCTTCTTGACCGGGTCGGACGCGGACTGCGGGGCGAACGTGAGCACCGTGACGGCGTCGGTGGCGCCCTTGCCGCGGATCAGGTCGATGACGCGGCGGGCCTTCTGCGGGCTGACCCGGACGTGCCGGGCCGAAGCCTTGGCTTCCATGACAACTTCCTTGGATTCGGTGGCCATCAGCGACGACGACCCTTCTTGTCGTCCTTCACGTGACCCTTGAACGTGCGGGTCGGTGCGAACTCGCCGAGCTTGTGGCCGACCATCGACTCGGTGACGAACACCGGCACGTGCTTGCGGCCGTCGTGGACGGCGAAGGTGTGGCCGAGCATGTCGGGGCTGATGACCGAACGACGCGACCAGGTCTTGATGACGTTCTTCGTGCCCGCTTCGTTCTGGGCGTCCACCTTCTTCTGGAGGTGGTCGTCGATGAAGGGGCCCTTCTTGAGGCTACGAGGCATTCTTCAGGCTCCTTGTCAGCGCTTCTTGCCAGTACGACGGCGACGCACGATGAGCTTGTCGCTTTCCTTGTGGCCCTTGCGGGTCCGGCCCTCGGCCTGGCCCCACGGGCTCACGGGGTGACGTCCACCGGACGTCTTGCCTTCGCCACCACCGTGCGGGTGGTCGACCGGGTTCATGGCGACACCGCGGACGGTCGGGCGCTTGCCCTTCCAGCGCATGCGGCCGGCCTTGCCCCAGTTGATGTTGCTCTGCTCGGCGTTGCCCACCTCGCCGACGGTGGCGCGGCAGCGCACGTCGACGTTGCGGATCTCGCCGGACGGCATGCGCAGCTGGGCGTAGGGGCCGTCCTTGGCGACGAGCTGGACGCGAGCACCGGCGGAGCGGGCGATCTTGGCGCCGCCGCCGGGCTTGAGCTCGATGGCGTGCACGACCGTGCCGACAGGGATGTTGCGCAGCGGCAGGCTGTTGCCGGGCTTGATGTCGGCGGCGGGACCGTTCTCGATCGGGTCGCCCTGCTTGAGGCGGTTCGGCGCCAGGATGTAGCGCTTCTCGCCGTCGGCGTACTGGACGAGCGCGATGCGCGCCGTGCGGTTGGGGTCGTACTCGATGTGCGCGACCTTGGCCGGCACGCCGTCCTTGTCGTGGCGACGGAAGTCGATGACGCGGTAGGCGCGCTTGTGACCGCCACCGATGTGGCGCGTCGTGATGCGACCGGAGTTGTTGCGGCCACCCGTCTTCGAGAGCGGTCGCACGAGCGACTTCTCCGGGGTGCTGCGCGTGATCTCGACGAAGTCGGCGACCGACGAGCCGCGACGGCCCGGCGTGGTCGGCTTGTACTTGCGGATACCCATGTTCGTTAAGTCCTTACGATTCTTCGTCGGTCTCAGGCGCCCGCACCGAAGATGTCGATCGAGCCCTCGCGGAGGGAGACGATCGCACGCTTGGTGTCCTTGCGCTTGCCGATGCCGAAACGGGTGCGACGGCTCTTGCCCTGGCGGTTCAGGGTGTGGACCTTGTCGACCTTGACGTCGAAGATCTGCTCGATGGCGATCTTGATCTCCGTCTTGTTCGCCCTGGGGTCGACGAGGAACGTGTACTTGCCCTCGTCGAGGAGCCCGTAGGACTTCTCGGAGACGACCGGCGCGATGAGGATGTCGCGGGGGTCCTTGGCGTGGATGCTCACTTGGTGGCCTCCTTGTCGGCCTCGGCACCCTTGGTGCTGCCGGCGACGAACGCGTCGAGGGCGGCCTGGGTGAACACGATGTCGTCGGCGCAGAGGACGTCGTAGGTGTTGAGCTGGTCGGCGACCAGGACGTGGACGTTGCTCAGGTTGCGGACCGACTTGAAGGTCACGTCGTCACCGCGCTCGATGACGACGAGCAGGTTCGGACGCTCGGTCAGGCCGGCGAGGAACACCGCGGCGTCCTTGGCCGAGGGGACCTCGCCCGAGACGATGGCGTCGACGACGTGGATGCGGTCGAAGCGGGCCCGGTCGGAGAGGGCACCGCGCAGCGCGGCGGCCTTCATCTTCTTGGGGGTGCGCTGGGCGTAGTCGCGCGGCTGCGGGCCGTGGACCGTGCCACCGCCGGCGAACTGCGGCGCACGCGTCGAGCCCTGGCGGGCGCGGCCGGTGCCCTTCTGGCGGTAGGGCTTGCGGCCACCGCCGCGGACCTCACCGCGCGTCTTCGTCGAGTGCGTGCCCTGACGAGCCGCCGCGAGCTGGGCCACCACGACCTGGTGGATCAGCGGGACGTTCGTCTGCACGTCGAAGATCTCGGCAGGCAGGTTGGGGGTCTTCGTGGCCATGTGGATCATGCACCCTTCGCAGCCGTGCGGATCAGGACGATGCCACCGCGGGGGCCGGGCACGGCACCCTTGATGAGCAGCAGACCCTTCTCGGCGTCAACGGCGTGGATCTGGAGGTTCTGGGTCGTCTGGCGGACACCACCCATGCGACCGGCCATGCGCATGCCCTTGAAGACACGGCCCGGCGTGGCGCAGCCGCCGATGGAGCCCGGCTTGCGGTGGTTGCGGTGCGCACCGTGCGAGGCCGAGACACCGGCGAAGCCGTGGCGCTTCATGACGCCGGCGAAGCCCTTGCCCTTGGTGGTGCCGGTGGCGTCGACGCGCTGGCCGGCCTCGAAGGCCTCGGCCGTGATCTCCTGGCCGAGCTCGTACTCGCCGGCGTCGGCGGTGCGCAGCTCGACGAGGTGACGGCGCGGCGTGACGCCGGCCTTCTCGAAGTGGCCGGTCATCGGCTTGTTGACCTTGCGCGGGTCGATGGCGCCGAAGGCGATCTGGACGGCGTCGTAGCCGTCGGTGTCACCGTTGCGGACCTGCGTCACGACACAGGGGCCGGCCTTGACCACGGTCACGGGGACGAGGCGGTTGTCGGCGTCCCACACCTGGGTCATGCCGAGCTTCTCGCCGAGGACGCCCTTGATGGTCTTCTGCTGAGCAACAGTCGTCATGTGTACCAACCGCCTCAGAGCTTGATCTCGATGTTGACGTCCGCCGGCAGGTCGAGACGCATCAGCGAGTCGACGGCCTTGGGCGTCGGGTCGATGATGTCGATGAGGCGCTTGTGCGTGCGCATCTCGAAGTGCTCGCGGCTGTCCTTGTACTTGTGGGGCGACCGGATGACGACGAAGACATTCTTCTCCGTCGGCAGCGGGACGGGGCCCACCACGGTCGCGCCGGCGCGCGTCACTGTGTCAACGATCTTCCGGGCCGAGTTGTCGATGACCTCGTGGTCGTACGACTTCAGCCGGATGCGGATCTTCTGTCCCGCCATCTGATGAACGTCTCTCTCTCGCTTCTGACTGCCGGTTCCCTTGGCCTCCGACCCCCGAGGTCGGGCGTGTCGCCCTTTCCACGAAGTGAAAGTGCGCACGGAAGTGCCACTTTCGTCGTGAGTGCCCGGCCGAACCGGGTTGCACTGCGCTTCCCTCGGGCCTCCGAGAGGAGTCCGGGCGAGTCCCCGTCAGGAGGCTCTCGAGGGGCGGCGCCGTCGACATGGGTCAGCGACGCGCGTCAAGCAACCTGGCTAGTGTGCCAGAGCGGCGGGGGCCCTATCAAATCGAGGCGGGCGCCGCGCGCACCGTTCCCGTCGTGGCGCGTCGTGGCGCGTCGTGGCGCGTCGTTGCGCTTCGTTGCGCTTCGTTGCGCTTCGTTGCGCTTCGTGGGCCGGGACTGACGCGGCGCGGGCCGGGCGGACCCGTCGTCACCTCGGCGTGACGGGGGTCAGCCCGCCACCTCGCCGGGGCGCGGACGCTGAGGGTCCTGCGGGTCCTGCGATGTCGGGCGGGCGCACGCGGCGCTGCCGCCGGGCAGCCGGTACCGGTGGTCGGCGACCCATGCGTAGACGCGCGCCGCGAGGGCCGAGACGCCGGGGGCGAGCAGGAGGTAGCCGAGCGGGCGCCAGGCCGGCGCGCCGTGGGTGGCCGCGCTCGCGATGGCCCGGTGCCCCGAGCGGATCGAGCCGTCGGCCGTGACGAACTGGGCCGCTGCGTCGCAGTCCTGCGGCGTGAGGCCGACGGCGGCGAGGTCGAGCGCCTGCCAGGGGTGGACGTCGTAGCGACCCCGGCGGTCCACCCAGTGCCGGGCGAACGCCACGCTGCGGGTGCAGAAGCCGCAGTCGGCGTCGTACACCAGCGTCGGCCGGTCCGGCACCCTGAGCTCCACCCGCCCATCCTCGCACGGCCCCACCACGTCCGGTCGAGCGTCCGGGACCGGTGCGGTGCCGGCGCGGTGTCCGGCGTGGTGCCTGGAGGTACCGGTGCGCGCCCGCGGTGGCGTCAGGCGGGGGCGAGGAAGGCGCTCAGCGCGCCCGCGTACATGGCCGGGTCCTCGGCGCCCATGAGCTCGCGCGCACTGTGCATCGACAGCGCGGCGGCCCCGAAGTCGACGGTCGTCGCGCCGGTCAGCGCCGACGTGACCGGCCCGACCGTCGAACCGCACGGCAGGTCGCTGCGCGTCACGAACGTCTGCATCGGTACCTCGGCCTGCTCGCACGCGAGCCGGAAGGCCGCCGCCCCCACCGAGTCGGTGGCGTAGCGCAGGTTGGTGTTGACCTTGAGCACCGGTCCGCCGTTGACGCGGATCTGGTGCAGCGGCTCGTGCAGCTCCGCGTAGTTCGGGTGCGTCGCATGACCCATGTCGCCCGAGGCGATGACCGTCGCGGCGAGCGCGCGGAAGTAGTCGTCGCGGCTGCCGCCGGCGGCGAGGACGACGCGCTCGAGGACCGAGGGCAGCAGCGTCGAGACGGCGCCCCGCTCGGACGTGCTGCCGATCTCCTCGTGGTCGAACAGGACGAGGACGGGCACGTGCCCGGGCTCGGTCGCCGTGGCGTCGACCATCGCCCGGACGCCCGCGTAGGAGGTGGCGAGGTTGTCCAGGCGCGGGGCGGCGATGAGGTCGCGGTCGCGGCCGATGCGCGCGGAAGGCTGAACCGGGTGCGTCATGACGTCCCAGGCGAGGACGTCCTCGTGGTCGACGCCGACGTGCGCGGCGAGATAGGCGGGGAAGTCGCCCGGGGTGTCGCCGACGCCCCAGACGGGTACGAGGTGCTGCTGGCGGTTCAGGGTCAGCGCGTCGTTCTGCGTGCGGTCGAGGTGGATCGCGACCTGCGGCACCCGCAGGACGGGGTCGCTGTCGTGGAAGAGGCGCTGCTCCAGGCCGTCCCGGGTGCGCACGGCGACCCGGCCGGCCAGGCCGAGGTCGCGGTCGAGCCACGAGTTCTGCAGCAGGCCGCCGTACGGCTCGACGGCCAGCATCTGCCACCCGGCCTTGACGTGGTCCGCACGGGGCTTGACGCGCAGGTTCGGGCTGTCGGTGTGCGCTCCGACGACGCGGAACCCGGCGGCCGGACCGACGCCCGAACCGTGGGCACCGATGGTGTCCCAGGCGATGAGCGACCCACCGCGCACGAGCCAGTGGCGCCCCGGCTCGGTCGGGAACGGGTCGGTCTCGGCCACCTCGGTGAACCCGGCCTCGGCGAGCCGACGCGCCGCCTGCTCGCACGCGTGGAACGGCGTCGGTGACGCATCCACGTAGTCGATCAGCCCCTGGGCCTCGGAGTCGGTGTCGAAGGAGTGCGCCATGGTGCCCGACCCTACCGATCCCTCACGGGTCGACCGATGCCGACGGCTGCCCGTCGGGGTGCGGGTAGGGCTCCCCATTGGCCGAGCCGCGACAGGCTGCCTAGGGTTTGGGGCGGGGCGCGGCCCCACACTTCGTCGGACGGGGGAAGGGCGAGACGTGGTCGTGTACAGGAAGGGCGCCGACCCGGACGCGCTGGAGCGCGCCGCGGGGCAGCTGGAGCGGTTCGCCGGCGAGTGCCGGGCCGCGCGCTCAGCGGTCGACCACGCGGTCGGTCGACTCGGAACCGCCTGGGGTGGTGCCGACGTCGAGGGCTTCCGCGGCGACTGGCACGGTGCCGCGCCCAGGATCGATGCCCTCGAGCACGCGCTGACCGGGCTGGGGACGAGGCTGCGCGAGAACGCCGCCCGGCAGCGGGGCGCGAGCGCGCCCGGCACGGGCAGCGGCTCCGGTGCCGTCGGCGGCGTCGGTGACCTCGGTGGCCCTGGTGGCGCCGGAGTCGGCGGGGCCCCGCACGTCATGTCCGGCCCGGGTGGCGCGCCCGTGCCGCTCGCGGCCGACCCGTCCCCCTGTCTCTTATACACATCTGACGCTGCCGACGACGGA
>NZ_JBPGXG010000158.1:0-9714 GCF_056755255.1 Monashia sp. HAY1-5C
CTCGCCGGCGGAGGTGCTGGACCGGCTCGAGGACCGTTTCTCGCTGCTCACGAGTGCCCGCCGCGCGGTGCCGGCGCGACAGCAGGCGCTGGAGACCGCGGTCGCGTGGAGCTTCGACCTGTGCTCACCGGAGGAGCAGGTGCTGTGGACGCGGCTGTCCGTCTTCTCGGGTGGCTTCGACCTGCAGGCGGCCGAGGAGGTCTGCACGGGTGAGGGCCTCGCCCGGGCGGACGTGCTGCCGTGCCTGGCCGGGCTCGTGGACAAGTCGATCGTCGGTCGTGAGCACGACCTGGAGCGCGGCGCTGCGTGGTACCGGATGCTGGAGACGATCCGGACGTACGGGGCTGGGCGGCTGGCCCCACCGCAGGCCCGCTCCATCCGCCTGCGGCATCGAGACCACTACCGTCGGCTGGCGGCCGCGTTCGGGGCGGAGTTCTTCACCCCCCACCAGGCCGAGTGGTACGTCCGGATGGCCCGCGAGCACAGCAACGTCCGCACGGCCCTGGACTTCTGCCTCACCGAGCCCGGGGAAGGGTCGGCCGCCCTGGACATCGCCGCACCGCTCTGGCCCTGGTGGCACGCGGGACATGTCCACGAGGGGTACCGCTACCTGCTCCGCGGCCTGGAGCGCTCCACCGAGCCGACGCGCAGCCGGGGGGACGGGCTGATCGCGACGGTCAACCTGGCCATCCACCTGAGCGAGTTCGACCGAGCCCGAGCCCTCCTCGCCGAAGCCCGCGAGCTCGCGGTCCTCCTCGGTGACGAGCTGCTGGCAAGCCGCGTCAAGCAGTGCGAAGGACACCTACGGGTCCACAGTGGGCACCCCGCCGAAGCCGTGCCGTTCCTGGAAGCCGCACGAGCCGATGCCCGACGGCTCGGCGCGACCAGGGACGAGTGGCGCATCGTGCACCTGCACGCCCTGGCCATGATGTTCCTCGGCGACCCCCTGGCCGAGGACCTCAGCCGCGAGGTCCTCGAGCTGGCCGGGCGCCACGACGCGGAGTCGTCGCAGGGCTGGGCCCTCTGGGGACTCGGCCTGGCCCAGTGGCGCGCCGGGCGGTACCGGGAGGCCGCCCTCTCGCTGCGCGACGGCGTCCGCCGCTTCCTGCCCATGAACAACCTCGACGGCCTCAGCGTCTGCGTCGAGGGCCTCGCCTGGTGTGCGGCATCCGCCTCTCCGGACGAGCACGCGGCGCGCCTGCTCGGAGCCGCGGGGGCGGTCTGGCGGGCCATCGGCGGGAACGCCTCGCAGGCGGTCTACCGCGACTTCGGCCGGCTCGCGCAGGAGCAGGTGAGATCAGCCATCGGTGACCGACGTTTCGAGGCGGCCTTTGCGCAGGGCGTGGCGTTCTCCACGGACCAGGCCGTGGCCCTGGCCCTGTCGTCCCGGGCCTCCTCCGACCGGGGCTCGGTGGACGCCCCCGGGCGGCCGCCGAGCACGGCCACCCCCGGCGGCCTGACCCGCCGGGAGTGGGAGATCGCCCAGCTGCTCGCCGAGGGCCTGAGCAACAAGGAGATCGCGGCCCGGCTCGTCATCGCACCGCGGACCGCCGAGACCCACGTCGAGCACATCCTCACCAAGCTCGGGTTCACGTCCCGGACGCAGGCGAGCGCCTGGGTGCTCGACCAGCAGGGTCGCTGACGCGCCGGGACGCAGCCCGGCCGGCGTACGCCCGTGGGCGCACGCCGGCCGACTCACCTCAGGCGTCGCCGGCCGGTACGCCGATGCTGTAGACCTTCCGGATGGTCTCGGTGACGTCCCAGCGCCCCGACCAGCCGCGCGGCTGCACGACGACGTCCCCGGCGGAGATCTCGTAGCGGTGCCCGGTCTCGCCGTCGGTGATGGTCGCCCGGCCACTGAGGATGTAGCAGGTCTCGGTGTCGGCGCGGTCGACGACCGGCCACCCACCCGGCTCGCACTCCCAGATGCCGACCCGGACGTCACCCGGCGTGTCGAAGGCCAGCGACGAGATCTGGGGGTCGCCGCTGTCGGCGCCGGGGCGCTGGCCCCTGGGCTCGAGGGCCCCGGTGACGACGGTGGCGGGCTGGTGGACGTAGGACATGCGGAGTTTCCTTTCGGGCATTCGGCTCTCGATGACGGCGGTCATCGCGCCTGGACGTAGAACAGGCGTCTGTTGACGAACTCGTGGATGCCGAGCGGGCCGAGCTCGCGGCCGAAGCCGGAGCGCTTGATGCCGCCGAAGGGCAGGTCGGGGCCCGATGGGGTGGGGGTGTTGACCGCGGCCATGCCGACCTCGAGCCGCGCGGCGACGCGGGCGGCGCGCTGCTCGTCGGTGCTCCAGACCGAGCCCCCGAGACCGAGGTCGACCGCGTTGGCCAGCGCCACCGCTTCGTCGTCACTGCCGACCCGGTACACCACGGCGACCGGGCCGAAGAGCTCCTCGCGGTAGGCCCGCATCTGCGGCGTGACGTCAGTGAGGACCGCGGGCGCGAAGTAGGCGCCGTGCTCGGAGACCAGCTCGCCGCCGACGTGCAGCGTGGCGCCCTGGGCGACAGCGTCCCGGACCTGGGCGAGCAGCGTCTCGGCCGCCCGGCGGGACACCATCGGGGAGTAGGCCGTGTCGGAGTCGTCACCCGGACCCCGCGGGGTCATCGCCGAGGCCTGCTTGACGAGCCTGGCCACGAAGTCGTCGTAGATGTCGTCCATGACGATCATCCGCTTGTTGGAGTTGCAGGCCTGGCCGACGTTGGCGACCCGGGTCGCCCAGGCCTGCTCGGCGGCGGCGGCCACGTCGTCGGCGTCGAGCACGATGTACGGGTCGGAGCCGCCGAGCTCGAGGACGACCTTCTTCAGGTGCCGCCCGGCGGCCTCGGCGACCGCAGCACCGGCCCGTTCGGAGCCGGTGAGCGAGACGCCCCGGACGCGGGGGTCGGCGATCATGGTGGCGACCTGCTCGTGGGTGGCGAAGAGGTTGAGGTAGACGCCCTCGGGGACGCCGGCGTCCCGCATCAGCTCGGCGATGGCCAGCGCCGACGTGGGGCAGTTCTCGGCGTGCTTGACCAGGATGGTGTTGCCGGCCAGCAGGTTCGGGGCGGCGAACCGGGCGACCTGCGAGTACGGGTAGTTCCACGGCATGACGCCCAGCAGCGGGCCCATCGGGAGGTGCTCGATGCGGGCGCCGTCGCGGCCGGGCAGCGGCTGGTCGGCCAGCAGCGCCGGGCCGTGGGCGGCGTAGTAGTCGAAGATCGTGGAGCAGTACGCGGCCTCGCCGCGCGCCGAGGAGGGCCGCTTGCCCATCTCGCGCGTGACCAGCGCGCCCAGCTCGGAGGCGCGTTCGGTGAACAGCACGCCCACCCGCCCGACGATCGCCGCACGCTCCTCGACCGGGCGGGCCCGCCAGGCCTCGAAGGCCTCGAAGGAGGCGGTCAGCGCTGCCTCGACGTCTGCATCGCTGGCAAACGCAAAGCGGTCGGCCACCTGCCCGGTGGCCGGGTCGGTGACCTGGTACGGCGGTGTCTGGGTCATGTCCTTCTCCCGGTGGTGCGGTGGTGGGGTGCAGGGTGGGCCGGCCCCACCCGGCGGCGAACGGCAGGAACCACGGCGGAACGCTAGTGCGGCGGGTCAGGGCGGATCCAGCCTGACCGCCATCTGCTGGACGACTTCGATCGGAAGGCCCTCTTGCCTGGACAGATCGCGCGCGTGGTCGTGGTCTGCGTCGAAGCAGTCCGGCAATATCGAGATATCGTCAGGTGCGGCGACCGGTTCGACCTCGAGGAGGAACGTCATGGCGAAGGTTGCGGTCGACGACATCGACCTGGCTCTGCTCGGCGCCCTCCAGGCCGATGCTCGGGCGCCGGTCGAGACGCTGTGCAAGGCGGCACGGGTGTCCCGGGGCACGGCCTATGCCCGGTTGGCCCAGCTCCGCGAGGCCGGCGTCATCCAGCGCCTGACCGTCGCGGTCGACCCGTACAAGGTCGGCCTGTCCCTCGCCGCGCTCGTGCTGCTGCGGGCGAGCACGGAGAAGTTCTGGCGATGGACGGAGTTCGCCGCCACCTTCGAGGAGATGCCGGAGGTGGAGTTCGCCGCAGACCTGGCCGGCGAGTTCGACATGGTCCTGCTGACCCGCTTCCGCGACGCCGACCACCTGCGGGCCTTCCTTCAGGAGGACCTGCGCCGTGTTCCCGGCATCGCCGGCATCCGGACCTTTCTGGTCCTCAACGAGACGCCACGACGCTCCGGGTTGCTGCCGCAGCGGACGCGCGAAGAGGCCGACTGACGCGCGGCCGCGAGCAGGTCATCCGAGCTCGAGCTTCCACCGGGCGACGTCGAGCGGCCCTCGGGTGGTGGCCCGGCGCAGGAGCTCCCGGGTGCGACGGGTCGCCTCGCCGATGGACCACGGGCCGAGGTCCCGGACCCGGCGGCCCAACCAGGGGGCGACGTCGGCGACCAGGGTGCGGGCCAGGTCCCGGCGCCTCGGGGGCTCGCCCGTGCAGGCCATCGAGGGAAGGCCGAACCGCAGGCCCTCCTCGACGAGCAGCTCACCGGCGAGCCGCGCGAGCCGTCGGTGGCCCAGCTCGGAGGGGTGCATCCGGTCGGCGGCCCAGAGGTCCCGCGAGTAGATGTCCTGGTCGGCGGACAGGTCGAGCCGAAGCACGCCGTACCTCTCGTGCACCTCGTCGTAGATCTCGTTGAGGACCTCGATGCGGCGCCGCACGGGACGCGCCAGGACCTCCGGCAGACCCAGGACGCGCGCGTGGTCGTGGAACCTCACCGTCACCAGCAGGGTGCCCTGGCGGGCCAGCTCCCCCGCGCAGAACAGCAGGTCCCGTCGGATCTGCTCGGGGTCCCACGTGGAGCGGAAGACGTCGTTGATGCCGACCACCAGCGAGGCCAGCACCGGGCGGTGGTCGAGGGCGTCCGCCAGCTGCCGCCGCCGGACGTCGGCCACCGTGGCGCCGGGGACGGCGAGCTTGCAGAAGGAGACGTAGTGGTCCGTCGCCATCGAGTCGGCGAGGATCCTGGCCCAGCCGCGCCATCCGTCGGGCGTCGCGTCTCCGACGCCGCACGAGGCCGAGTCGCCCAGCGCGACGAACCGGATGTAGTCACGGGCGGCACCCCGCCGCCCCGGGGCGGACGCGTCGTCGCTGCGCGGTGCCTGGGAGTCGTCCATGACCTTCACCTCCTTGTCCTTGCTGCTGGACCTCGCTCCAGCGTCGTCCCTCGGTGGTGTCGCGACATCCGGGGAGTTACGGAGATCGCTACGGATTTCAGCCGGCGAGCGCGCTCGTCCAGCGGGGGCGAGCACCCGGCTCCGACGCGGCGCGGGCGACGAGGATCGCCCCGGTGACGTGCTCGACGTAGGGCAGGTCGACGCGCTGGATCCAGACCGTGGAGTTCATCCCCACCTCCACCGACACCAGGGCGTGGGCGATGCCCTCCGTGTCGAACACGAGGTCGCCCACCGACAGCTCCGTCACGGGGACGACGCTGACGTCGAGCGCTGGGGCGTGGGTCTCGACCCGGTAGGCCGTGGGTGCGATGGACATGGGGAGCTCCTCGGGTGGAACGCGGCTAGTCGGTGGTCCTGACGGTGCGCCGAGGACAGGCGCTGCGTCTGGTCGGGTTCTGCATCACGTCTTCCACGGTCGCGGTCGGCCGACCTCGGCGAATCGGGGGAGATACGTAGACGGGCACGTATTCCGTCCACGTACGTGGTCGGCCCCTTGACCGCCCCAGGTGGCACTGACAGAGTCGAAGCGCTTCGACTCGAAGCGCTTCGACACCTATCAGGAGGACAGCGTGGTCCACCCCCCACGATCTGTGAGACGTAGGCAGACCCGAAGGACGGCCGCCCTCGCGGCGGCCGTCGTCGTCGCGGCCACCGGAGCGCTCGTCGCTCCGCGCGCCGCCACCGGTGCGGTCGTCACCGCAGCGGACCTTCCCTTCCGCGACCCCAGGCTCCCCATCGAGCAGCGGGTCGCGGACCTCATGTCCCGACTCACGCTCGACGAGCGGATCGGGCTGCTCCACCAGTACCAGCAGCCCGTCCCGCGGCTCGGGATCGGCATCTTCAAGGCGGGCACCGAGGCCCTCCACGGTGTCGCGTGGTCGAACGACCACCGCGACAACGGCAACGTCGTGACCGCGACCGCCACCCAGTTCCCCCAGGCGCTCGGCCTGGCCAGCACGTGGGACCGCGGGCTCGTCGAGCAGGTCGGCTCCGCCGTCGGTGACGAGGCGCGCGGCCTGCACGCGAAGGACCCCGAGGTGTGGGGCCTCAACCTGTGGGCGCCGGTCGTCAACCTCCTGCGCGACCCGCGATGGGGCCGCAACGAGGAGGGCTACTCCGAGGACGCGCTGCTCACCGGCGCCGTCGCCACGGCCTACGGCTCCGGGATCCAGGGCCGTGACACGACCTACCTCAAGGCCGCGCCGACGCTCAAGCACCTCATCGGCTACAACAACGAGGCGCAGCGCGACACGTCGTCCTCGAACCTGCCACCGCGCGTCCTCAACGAGTACGAGCTCAAGGCGTTCACGGCGCCGCTCGCGGCCGGGGCGGCCACCGGGATGATGGCCTCGTACAACCTCGTCAACGGGCGTCCCTCCACGGTCGACCCCCTCATCGGCCAGCTGCGGTCCGTCTCGAAGACGCCGCTCTACAACGTCAGTGACGCCTTCGCCCCCGGCAACCTCGTCGGCTCCCAGCACTACTTCGACACCCAGCCCGAGGCCGAGGCGGCGATGTTCAGGGCCGGCATCGACGGCTACGTGGCGGACAACGCCGACCCGACCTCGATGACCACCGCGGTCAAGGAGGCGCTCGCCAAGGGGTTCATGACCGAGGCGGACGTCGACGCCGCAGCGTCGCACGCCCTCACCCTGCGGTTCCGGCTCGGCGAGTTCGACCCGGACGGCGGGCCGTACGGGGCTCTCGGGGCCTCGGAGGTCAACGCCCCCGAGCACCAGCAGCTGGCTCGTACGACAGCGGCCGAGGCGATGGTCCTGCTCAAGAACTCGAGGAACGCACTCCCCCTCGACGCAGCGCGGGACCAGAAGGTCGCCGTGATCGGCCAGCTCGCCGACACCGTCTACAGCGACTGGTACGGCGGCAACGCCCCTTACACGGTCACGCCGGCTGCTGGCATCACCAAGCGGCTCGGCAGCTCCGGCTCGGTGAGCACCGTCGAGGGTGTCGACCGGATCGCCCTGCGCGACAAGGCGACCGGCAAGTACGTGACCTCTCGCGGCACAACCGGCTCCGACACGGTGGCCGCAGCAGGCGACACCGCAGGTCCGGCCGCACAGTTCGACGTCTTCGACTGGGGCGAGGACGTCGTCACGCTGCGCAACGTCTCGACGGGCAACGTCGTGGGCAACACCGGGTCGGCCCTCGTCACCAAGGACAAGCAGCCGAACGGGTGGTTCGTCCAGCAGCAGTTCGCCATCGAGAACCAGCCCGACGGGTCGGTCGTCCTGCGCTACGCGGGCTACGAGACGCGGGAGAGCTGGTACGGCGGCGGCACCTACGTCCGGGTCGGGCCTGACGGCGTCCTGCGCGTCGACGCCAGGTCCGCGTCGGAGGCCAGCCGGTTCACGCGCGAGACCCTGAGCAGCGGCACGGCGCAGGCAGCAGCCGCCGCAGCACGCAGCGACGCCGCCGTCCTCGTCGTCGGGAGCATGCCGTTCATCAACGGCCGCGAGAACCGCGACCGCACGAGCATGGAGCTCCCGGCAGCGCAGCGGCGTCTCGTCGAGGCGGTGCTCGCCGCCAACCCCCACACCGTGCTCGTGCTGGAGACCTCCTACCCGGAGACGATCGACTGGGCGCAGCAGACCGTTCCCGCGATCGTCTGGACGACGCACGCCGGCCAGGAGACCGGCAACGCGCTCGCCGACGTCCTCTTCGGCGACGTCAACCCGTCGGGCCACCTGACGCAGACGTGGTACCGCGAGGGCACGACGCTGCCGAGCATCCACGACTACGACATCATCAAGAGCAGGCGCACGTACCAGTACTACGAGGGCACACCGCTCTACCCGTTCGGGCACGGCCTCAGCTACACCGACTTCGCGTACGGCCGGGCCACCGCCACGCCCGCATCGGTGGCGCCGGACGGCACGGTCACCGTCCGGGTCACGGTCCGCAACACCGGCACCCGCGCCGGTGCGGACGTCGTCCAGCTCTACGACCACCAGCGCACCTCGCGGACCCCGCAGCCGCAACGGCGACTGCTCGGCTTCGCCAAGGTCACGCTCGCTCCCGGCGAGTCCCGGCAGGTGGCCATCAAGGTCAAGGCCGCCGACCTCGCGGTGTGGGACGTGACGCGCGGCCGGTGGGTCGTCGAGCGCTCGGTGCACGACCTCCTCGTCGGCCGGTCGTCGGCGGACATCCGCGCACGGACGTCGATCGACGTCCGCGGAGAGGTCGTGCCTGCTCGTGACCTGGGCGTCGCGACGAGGGCGATGAACTTCGACGACTACTCGGGCATCAGCCTCGTCGACGAGTCCAAGGCGGCGGGTACGTCGATCACGGCCCCCGCGGCCGGGGGCTGGGCGGTCTACCGCGACGCCCGTCTCGGTTCGGGGCCCCTGACGTTCACCGCCCAGGCGGCGCTCGACGGGCCGGCCGACGGCACCGTCGAGCTGCGTGTCGGGTCCCCGACCGGTCCGGTGGTCGGACGGGCCACCGTGGCGCCGACCGGCAGCGTCTACACGTACCGCCCGGTCACCGCGTCGGTCACGGGGTCGGTCACCGCGTCGGCGGGCACGGAGGACCTCTACCTCGTCCTCGACAAGGGGGTGCGGATCTCCTCCTTCACCCTCCGGTAGTCCCGTAGTCCCCTGTCGGACCGACACGAACGGCCCCGCCCACGAGCAGGTGGGCGGGGCCGTTCGTCGTGCGGGTCGGTGGGGCCGGTCAGCCGCCGGCGGTTCCCCCGCACCAGGTGGCCTCGTGGCTGGCGAGCAGACCGGCGTACCACCGGCCCGAGTCCTTGACGGTCCGGGCCTGGGTGTCGTAGTCGACGTGGACGATGCCGAAGCGCCGCTCGAAGCCGTAGGCCCACTCGAAGTTGTCGAGCAGCGACCACAGGAGGTAGCCGCGCACGTCGGCGCCGGCCTCGATCGCGTCGGCGACGGCCTCGAGGTGCCGGCGGACGTAGTCGGTGCGGTCGGCGTCGCGGACGCGGCCGTCCGCGTCCACGCGGTCGGGGAACGCGGCCCCGTTCTCGGTGACGAGCAGGGGCAGGCCGGGGTAGCGCGCCGCCAGGTCGGTGAGCAGCTCGGTCAGGCCCGCCGGGTCGATGTTCCACCCCATGGCGGTGTGCGGCGGTGCCGTGGCCGGGAACTCGACGTCGTCGGCCCCCACCCACGGGCTCGCGCCGTCGCCGTGGCCGTCGGCCGTCTCCCTCGGGCCGGTGCCGACGTGCTCGCGCACCAGGCAGCTCGCGTAGTAGTTGACGCCCAGGACGCTGAGCGGCAGGGCGATCTGCTCGAGGTCGCCGTCGTGGACGAACCCCAGGTCGCTGACGCCCGCGACGTCGCGGACGAGGTCCTCCGGGTAACGGCCCTCGAGCATCGGCCCGAGGAACGCCCGGTTCGCCAGGGCGTCGACCTTGCGCACCGCCTCGAGGTCGCCAGGGCTGGACGGGTCGACAGGACTCGGCACGTGGGGGGGGGGGGTACACATCTCCGAGCCCACGAGACGGAGCTACATCTGGGGTGGCGTGTTTTGCTTGGGAAGAGGGGGG
>NZ_JBPGXG010000159.1:0-9665 GCF_056755255.1 Monashia sp. HAY1-5C
TCCGTCGTCGGCAGCGTCAGATGTGTATAAGAGACAGGGGGTGGATGAGGCCGTGTGACGGTCGGAGGGTGCGGGTCGGTGGGTGCCGGGTCAAGCGGTGCGGTGGGCCCAGAGGTCGCGCAGCAGGGCGATCTCCGCGCCGTGGTGGATCAGCTCGCGGTTGATGTGCAGCACGAGGGTGGCGCGCGACGCGTCCGCGAACAAGCCCTCCGCGGGGCCGCACGGCTCGGTCAGCCCCTCGGCGCCCCAGCTGCGCACGCCGTCGAACCAGGCGGCGTAGGCACTGTCGAGCTGGGCGAGGGCCTGGCCGGCCGTCGCGGCGTAGTCGAAGGTGAAGTAGTCGGCCTCGGGCGCCCCGAAGTGGTTGTGGGCCCGGGCGCCGAGCACCCCGACGACGATGTGGGCCAGGCGCCAGGCGATCGTCGTCACCGGCGTCGGATCGGGGGCGGGGTAGGCCCAGTCGATCGTCATCGCGCCGCTGCCGCCCTGGATCTCGGTGCTGCCCTCGCCGCGCCGGTGGACGTTCCAGGCGCCCGGGACCGGCTCCCAGAAGTACTCGTCGTCGGTCAGGCCCTCGAAGCGGGCGCGCAGCTGGTTCTTCCAGTGCCAGTCGGCCTGCTCGACGAGGGTCTCGTTCCAGTCGATGGTCGTGCTGGTCGTGCGTGTCGTCCGTGTCATGGCTCGATCGTCGCAGGCATATAGGACAGGAACTGTCCTGAGTGAATGGCAGACTCCGACCATGTCCACGACGAGCGACGGCAACGGCACGACCGCCCGCGTGCTCCGGCTGCTCGACCTGCTCCAGAGCCGGCCGGTCTGGAGCGGCACCGAGCTGGCCGAGCGCCTCGGCGTGACGACCCGCAGCGTGCGGCGCGACGTCGACCGCCTGCGCGAGCTCGGCTATCCCGTCAACGCGGCGCACGGCGCGGGCGGCGGCTACCAGCTCGGGGCCGGGCGCCGGCTGCCGCCGCTGCTGCTCGACGACGACGAGGCCGTCGCCATCGCCGTGTGCCTGCGGCTCGCGGCGGGCGGCACCGTCGAGGGCCTCGGCGAGGCCGCCGTGCGCACGCTGGCCAAGCTCGACCAGGTGCTTCCGGGCCGGCTGCGCTCGCAGGTCGAGGCCATCCACGAGGCCACCGTGACGCTCGACAGCACGACCTCACCGGTCGACGCGTCGACGCTCCTCGTGCTCGCGCGGGCCTGCCGCGAGACCGAGCGGGTCAGGTTCGCCTACGACGGTCCGCGCGGGGCGGGCGAGCGGACCGTCGAGCCCTACCGCCTCGTCGCCACCGGCCGTCGCTGGTACCTGCTCGCCTACGACCTCGACCGGCAGGACTGGCGCACCTTCCGGCTCGACCGGATCAGCGGCCCCGAGGCCCGCGGCTGGCGCTTCAAGCCCCGCGACGACGCCCCCGACGCCGCGGAGCACGTGCGTCGGTCGATCTCCCGCGGCGCCTACGACCACGTCTGCCGCGTCCGCATCCATGCGTCGAAGTCCGTGGTGGAGGAGCAGATCCCGCCGTCGGTCGGCACCGTGACGGCCGACGGCCGCGCGCACTGCATCCTCGAGGCCGGCGGCAACCACCTCGGCTGGATGGCGATGCACCTGGCCGTGCTCCCGTGGGAGATGACGGTGCTCGACCCGCCCGAGCTGCGGGACGTCATGCGGGAGCAGGCCGAGCGCCTGCTCCGGGCTGCGGGGAGCACAGCCGGCTGACGCGTCAGCCGGTGTTGCGCAGGCCGGCCGCGATGCCGTTGATGGTCAGCAGCAGCGCCCGCTGGACGTCGTCGTCGGGCTCGGCGTCGTCGGGCACGGCACGCGACCGCGCGAGCAGCGAGGTCTGCAGGGCGTGCAGGGGAGCGAGGTAGCTGTCCCGCAGCTGCAGGGTCCGCCGCAGCACGGGCGCCGACTCGAGCAGCTCCTTCTGGCCCGTGACCCGCAGCACCTCCTCGACCGTCCGGGCGTGCTCGGCGCGGATCGTGTCGAAGATGCCGGCGACGTCCTCGGGCACGAGCGCCCGCACGTACCCGGCGGCGATGTCGAGGTCGGTCTTGGCCAGCGTCATCTGGACGTTGGACAGGAAGGTGCGGAAGAAGGCCCACGAGCCGTACATCTCGCGCAGCGTGCTCTCGCGGCCGTCCTCCCGGGCGGCGGCGAGCCCGGAGCCGACGCCGAACCAGCCGGGCAGGATGATCCGCGACTGGGTCCAGCCGAAGACCCACGGGATGGCGCGCAGGTCATCGAGGCCGCCGGCGCCACCGGGACGCTTCGAGGGGCGCGAGCCGATGTTCATCTTGCCGAGCTCGTCGACGGGCGTCGCGGAGACGAAGAACGGGACGAGTCCGGGGTCGCGCACGAGCGCGCGGTAGGCGTCCTGGCCCCGACCGGCCACGACGTCCATCGTGCCGTTCCAGCCGTCGAGGACGTCCCGCGGCAGGAGGGACCGCCGGTGCAGGGCCGACGCCTCGAGCACCGCGGCGAGGGCCACCTCGAGGTTGAACCGGGCCAGGCCCGGCAGCGTGTACTTGTCGCTGATGACCTCGCCCTGCTCGGTGATCTTGATCGGTCCGTCGAGGCTGCCGTAGGGCTGGGAGAGGATGGCCTCGCCCGTGGGGCCGCCGCCGCGTCCGACCGAGCCGCCGCGGCCGTGGAAGAGCCGCAGCACGACGCCGTGCCGACGCGCGACGTCGCGCAGGGCGCGCTGCGCGCGGTGGATCTGCCACTGCGACGCGGCGATTCCCGCGTCCTTGGACGAGTCGGAGTAGCCGAGCATGATCTCCTGCACGTCGCCACGCGCCGCGACGACGCGGCGGTAGGACGCGTCGGACAGGAGCGCGTCGAGGAGGGGGCCCGCGGCCTCGAGCTCGGCGACCGTCTCGAACAGGGGCGCGAAGCCGATCCGGGCCGTCGCCGCCGTCGTCTCGCTTCCCGTGTCGACGAGTCCGGCCTCGCGGGCCAGGACGACGACGGCGAAGAGGTCGTCGACGTCGTGGGTCATCGACACGATGTAGGTCTCGATGCACTCCTCGCCGTACGTGTCGAGCGCGCGGCCGATCGCGGCCATGAGGGACAGCGAGGCCGTCGCCGCCTCACCGAGGTCGTGCGTGCCGGCGCCGGTGAGCGGGCGGCGCGAGGCCATCTCCCGCGACAGCACCTTGATGCGGCCCGCGTGGTCGAGCTCGCCGTACGGGGTGTCGAGCTCGTCGAGGCGGTCGTACAGCTCGGCGAGCGCGGCGTGGTGCTTGTCGCTGTGCTCGCGCACGTCGAGGGTCGCCAGGCCGGTGCCGGTGGCGACCGCCGCTCGGATGAGCCGCAGGATCGCGCCGTCGGCGGTCAGGGTGTCACCGCCCGCGACCATCGACTCGCGGACGAGGACGAGGTCGGCGAGCAGCTCGTCGAAGGTCGCGTAGTCGCGGCCGGGCTCGTGCGGCGTGCCGTGTGCGAGGCGGTCCCGGGTCCGCAGCAGGCGGACCCGCACGAAGCTCAGCTTGAGCCGGTACGGCTCCTCGGCGTTGAGCCGTCGGACCGACTCGTAGGTCACCGGCAGCGCCGTGGCGTCGCGCTCGAGGCTCTCACGCAGGGCGTCGGTGACCGTGACGACGCGGGTCGACGAGGACAGCTCGTGGAGCATGTGGTCGAGCTTGTCGACGAGCTCCTCGAGGCCCACGTCGTGCTGCAGGCCGATGACCTCCAGCGTCACCTCGGGCGTCACGTTGGGGTTGCCGTCGCGGTCACCGCCCGCCCAGGCGCCGAAGCGCAGCGGACGCGCGGACGCGGGCAGCTGGACGCCGATGCCGGCGAGGGTGCGGTCGAGCTCGCCGAGGAGGTCCGGCACGACCTGGGCGGCGAGGAAGCGCAGCGTGTGCATCGCGGTGCGCGCCTCGTCGGTGGGCTCGGGCCGCACGATGCGCAGCTCGTCGGTCTGCCACAGCATGTCGACGAGCTCGGCGAGGCGGCGCTCGGTGCGCGCACTCTCGGTGGCCGGGCGGCGCGGGTCCTCGAGCTCGGTGACGGTGGCCGCGATGCGCCGCAGGAGGTTCAGGACGGTCCGCCGGGTGGCCTCCGTGGGGTGGGCCGTGAAGACCGGCCGGTACTCGAGCCGGGCGAGGACGTCGTCGAGCTGCTCGCGCTCCAGGCTGCCGGACTCGAGCGCCTCCCCGATGCGCCGCACCGTCGCGGCGAGCGGTCCCTCGTCGACGGCGCTCAGCTCCTGCCACCGGTGCAGCTGCTCGGTGACGTTGACGAGCTGGAAGTAACCGGTGAAGGCCCGGGCGAGCACGACGGCGGTCGGTGCGTCGACCCCCTCGAGGAGCGCACGCAGCTCGTCGTCCTGGGGCTGGCGGGCCAGACCACGGACCTTCTCGACGAGCTCGAGCAGCTCGGGTCCCTCGTGCCGCGTGAGCGCCTCGCCGAGGAGCGTCCCGAGCTGGCGCACCGACGCCCGGAGGGCAGCGTGCTGCTGCGCGGAGGAGACGCCACCGGCGAACGTCGCGACGTTCGGCTCGCGCCGGTCGGCCTCGAGGAGCTGCTCGGTGGTGGCCCGGTCCTGGGTGCTCATGCGTCAGTGGTACCGCGTCGAGGTTTCCGGATGGTTACCGGTCCACGATGGGGGACGGAATCTGGACACCTGGGTCGCCGTCCGTCCGGCCCGCCGTCCCCGGTGGCCGGGCGGTGGCCCTGCGAGGATGACGCCATGAGCACCGGCACCCTCGTCCTCGCGGCCACCCCCATCGGCGACCCGCGCGACGCCGCGCCCCGGCTCGGGGCCGAGCTCGCCGAGGCGGACGTCGTGGCCGCCGAGGACACGAGGCGGCTGCGGCGGCTGCTCACCGAGCTCGACGTCACCCCGCGCGGCACGGTCCTCAGCTACCACGAGCACAACGAGGCGAGCCGGACGCCCGAGCTCGTCGAACGGCTCGTCGCGGGCGAGCGCGTCGTCGTCGTCACGGACGCGGGCATGCCCTCCGTCAGCGACCCGGGCTACCGCCTCGTCGCCGCTTCCGTCGAGGCGGGGGTGCGCGTCACGTGCGTGCCCGGGCCGAGCGCCGTCCTCATGGCGCTCGCCGTGTCGGGCCTGCCCGTCGACCGGTTCTGCTTCGACGGGTTCCTCGCGCGCAAGCCGGGCGAGCGGGCCCGCGCCCTCGCCGAGGTGGCCGAGGAACGCCGGACGCTCGTCTTCTTCGAGGCGCCGCACCGCCTCGCCGACACCCTCGCCGCGATGGGCGACGCGTTCGGGGCCGACCGTCGGGCTGCGGTCTGCCGCGAGCTGACGAAGACGTACGAGGAGGTCCGACGCGGCACCCTCGCCGAGCTCGTCGAGTGGGCACAGGCGGGGGTCAAGGGCGAGATCACCGTCGTCGTGGCGGGGGCGGATCGACGCCTCGCCTCGGTGGACGACGCCGTCGAGCAGGTCCGCCGACGCGTCCGGCAGGGGGAGCGGCTCAAGGACGCCGCCGGCGTCGTGGCCGCCGAAACCGGCCTGTCGAAGAAGGTGCTCTACGACGCGGCGGTGTCCCGGGGCTGAGGCATGCCGGCCACGACCGCGGCTCCCGGCGTCCCGTCGTACGGGTCGGCGGGTCGGGCTGGTAGGTCTTGAAGGGTGGACGCCCTGGGGTCAGGGTGGAACACGGCCGGGACGCGGCGCGTTGCGCCGGCGGGTGCTGCGACCGGCGCCGCATCCAGACACACGAGGCAAGGAGCAGGGATGGCTACGATCCGCAACGCGTCCGCGCACTGGGAGGGCTCGCTCATGGAGGGGTCCGGACAGGTCACCTTCGAGTCGTCGAACCTCGGCACCCACGAGGTCACGTGGGCCTCGCGCGCCGAGCAGCCCGGCGGGCGCACGAGCCCGGAGGAGCTCATCGCGGCGGCACACTCGACCTGCTACTCCATGGCGCTGTCGAACGGGCTCGCCAAGGCCGGGACGCCGCCGGAGAGCATCGACACCAAGGCCGCCGTCACCTTCCAGCCCGGCACCGGCATCACCGGCATCGAGCTGTCCGTCACGGCCAAGGTTCCCGGCCTGACGGCCGAGCAGTTCGAGGAGGCCGCCCAGGCCGCCAAGGAGGGGTGCCCGGTCAGCCAGGCGCTCAAGGCGGTGCCGATCAGCCTCGAGGTGAACTTCACCGAGTGACCCGTCGGCCACGGCCGACCAGGGCGACGACACAGCCGTGCCGGCGTCACCCCTGCCGGGTGGCGCCGGTTCGGCTGTGTCCCAAGGGTCTCGGCCCGTCAGCCTCGTTCGGCGACGGCCTTGAGCCCCTCGAGCATCGACTGCCAGTTCTGCGAGAACTGCTCGGCCTGCGCGGCCGACTCGTTGCCGTCCTGCTCGAGCGACACGGTCGTCGGTCCCTCGCCCGCGCCGTCGAGGGTGTAGGTCACCGTGTGGTAGTTCTCCGGGACGTCGTCCTGGCCCATGAGCGGGCTGTAGTGGGTCACCGACAGGCGTCGGGGCTCGTCGACCTCGAGCACCTCGCCCCTGTCCTCGTAGGCCCGACCCTCGATCTCACCCGCCCAGGTGATGGGTCCGCCCACCGACCAGTCCGTCGTCAGCGTCGTCCCGGCCATCCACTGCGTGACCCGCTCGGGGTCGGTCAGGGTCTGCCACGTCCGCTCGGGTGACGCGTCGACCGTCACCTGTGCCGTCGCCACATGTCCAGTCATGCCTCCGTCATACCCGCCCGGCCGCGTCGGCGCTTGAAGGATTCCGACACCGGCGCGGCCCCATCTGGCGGGTGCCTAGGATTCACCGCATGAGTCATGTCCTGTCAGCCGTCGCCTGGCCGTACACCAACGGCCCGCGCCACATCGGCCACGTGGCCGGTTTCGGCGTGCCCTCCGACGTCTTCAGCAGGTACATGCGGATGGCGGGGCACGAGGTGCTCATGGTCTCCGGCACCGACGAGCACGGCACGCCGATCCTCGTCCTGGCCGAGGAGGAGGGCCTGACGCCGCAGGAGCTCGTCGACAAGTACAACGCGGTCATCGCCCAGGACCTCACGGACCTCGGCCTGTCCTACGACCTCTTCACCCGCACGACGACGCGCAACCACTACGCCGTCGTGCAGGAGCTGTTCCGGCAGGTGCACGCCAACGGCTACATGATCGAGCAGACGACGAAGGGGGCGATCAGCCCTTCGACGGGTCGCACGCTGCCCGACCGCTACATCGAGGGCACCTGCCCGATCTGCGGGTTCCCCGACGCGCGCGGCGACCAGTGCGACAACTGCGGCAACCAGCTCGACGCCGACGAGCTCATCGACCCGCGCAGCAAGATCAACGGTGAGACGCCCGAGTTCGTCGAGACGCAGCACTTCTTCCTCGACCTCCCGGCGCTCGCCGACGCGCTCGGGCAGTGGCTCGACGGCCGGGAGGCGTCGGGCACGTGGCGCCCGAACGTCATCAAGTTCAGCAAGAACCTTCTCAAGGACGTCCGGCCGCGTGCCATGACCCGCGACATCGACTGGGGCATCCCGGTGCCGCTGCCGGGGTGGCAGGACAACCCGAACAAGCGCCTCTACGTCTGGTTCGACGCCGTCATCGGCTACCTCTCGGCCTCGATCGAGTGGGCGCGTCGTCTGGGCCCCGGCCACGAGGACCGCTGGCGCGAGTGGTGGAACGACCCCGAGGCCGTGTCCTACTACTTCCAGGGCAAGGACAACATCACCTTCCACAGCCAGATCTGGCCGGCCGAGCTGCTCGCCTACGCGGGCCACGGTGACAAGGGCGGCGTGCCCGGGCCGTACGGCCAGCTCGACCTGCCGACCGAGGTCGTCGCGTCCGAGTTCATGACGCTCGAGGGCAGGCAGTTCTCGACGAGCCGCAAGCACGTCATCTACGTGCAGGACATCGTCGCCCGGTACGGGCCGGACCCGATCCGGTACTTCATCTGCGCGGCCGGGCCCGAGAACCAGGACGCCGACTTCAGCTGGGCCGAGTTCGTCCAGCGCAACAACAGCGAGCTCGTCGCCGGCTGGGGCAACCTCGTCAACCGCACCGCCGCGATGGTCGCCAAGAGCTTCGGCCAGATCCCGGAGCCCGGCCCGCTCGAGCCCGTCGACGAGGAGCTGCTCGCCACCGTGCGCGGTGCCTTCGAGACCGTCGGGGGCTCCCTCGAGCGGCACCGGCAGAAGGCGGCGCTCGCGGAGGTCATGCGCGTCGTCGGCGAGGCCAACGCGTACGTCTCGAGGACGGAGCCGTTCAAGCTCAAGGGCGATGACCAGCGCGAGCGGCTCGGCACGGTGCTGCACACGCTGACCCAGGCCGTCTCGGACATCAACACGCTCATCGCGCCGTTCCTCCCGCACGCCGCGAACCGGGTCCACGCGGTGCTCGGCGGCGAGGGTGAGCTCATGCCGATGCCTCGCCTCGAGATGGTGCGCGACCTCGACGACGACAGCCGCTGCTACCCCGTCATCACCGGCGACTACTCCGCGACCCCGCGGTGGGAGTCGAGGCCGGTCGTGCCGGGAACGCCGATCGCGAAGCCGACCGGCGTCTTCACCAAGCTCGACGCCGAGGCCGTGATCGAGGCCGAGCGCGGACGCCTCGGCGACGCGTCCACCGATTCCGACGAGCCCGCCGAGCCCGGCGAGTCAGTCGAGTCCGGCGAGTCCGGCGCATCCGGCGAGTCCGGCGAGTCCGGCGCGGAGCCGGACGCCGACGAGGCCGCGGGCGCATGAGCCCGCACTCGTCGGGACACCACGGTCTGCCGGACCGGCCCGACCCGCTGCCGATCGACGTCGTCGACAACCACGTCCACCTCGATATCACGCGCGAGGGCGACGCTCCCTTCGACGTCGCAGAGGCGGTCGCCTGGGCCAGGTCGGTCGGTGTGACCCGGATGGTGCAGGTGGGCTGCGACCTCGAGGGCATCGCCTTCACCGTCGACGCCATCGACCGTTTCCCCGAGCTGGTCGGCGGGATCGCCTTGCACCCCAACGAGGTTCCGCGTCTCGCGGCGGCCGGTCGGCTCGAGGAGGCCTATGCACAGGTCGAGCGGCACGCCGCCCACGAGCGCGTCCGCGCCATCGGCGAGACCGGGCTCGACTACTTCCGCACCGGCCCCGAGGGCATCCCGGTGCAGCAGGACGGGTTCCGCTGGCACATCGACCTGGCCAAGCGGCTCGGCAAGGCCCTGCAGATCCACGACCGCGACGCCCACGACGACGTCCTGCGCATCCTCGACGAGGAGGGCGCGCCCGAGCGCACCGTGCTGCACTGCTTCTCCGGCGACCTCACGATGGCGCTGCGGTGCGTCGAGCGCGGCTACTACCTGTCCTTCGCCGGCACCGTCACGTTCAAGAACGCCCGGGGGCTGCGCGACGCCCTCGCCGCGACCCCCCTGGACCACCTCCTCGTCGAGACCGACGCGCCCTATCTCGCACCGAGCCCGCACCGGGGCGCGACGAACGCGTCCTACCTCGTCCCGGTGACCCTGCGGGCCATGGCCGGGGTGCTCAACGTCGACGTGCCGTCGCTGTGCCGGGCGGTGTCGGAGAACAGCGAGCGGGTATACGGCTCATGGCGTCCGGCCGGGACAGCGGGCGCGGCCGAGGCTGCGTCCGGACCGGGACGAACCGCCTAGCTGTACCCGGCCATCAGGTTGGTGACAGTCGACTGATCGGCGGGTGGCCTCCGAGCGCGCTGTGGCGGCGTTCAGTGT
>NZ_JBPGXG010000160.1:0-9654 GCF_056755255.1 Monashia sp. HAY1-5C
TCCGTCGTCGGCAGCGTCAGATGTGTATAAGAGACAGGCAACACACCGAGCAGCTGCCAACTCGTCACTGGTACTCCCGTCGGAGTTGACGACTACTCGGTGTGTTGCGGGACGATCCGGGGTCGCTGGTGGCTGGTGGCCCGGTGGGCCAGGGTGTCGACGCGGGGGCTGGCGGGGTGCCCGGGTCAGGCGGAGGGGTCGCGGCCGCGCCAGCGCAGCGGCTCCTCGGCGTACTCCTCCATGACGTGGGCGGCGACGCCGAAGGAGCGCGCGACCTGGAAGAGCACCTCGCCGGCGGCCGCCGGTAGCCCGAGGGCGTGCAGGGCCGCCGCGCCGGCGAGGTCGATGTTCGGCAGGGCGCCCGTGCGCTCGGCGACGACACCGGCCAGCGCGTCGAGCCGCTCGAGGACAGCCCCCGTGCCCGGCAGCCGGCGAACCCGGTCGAGGACGAGGGAGGCGCGCGGGTCGCCCTCGGGGTAGAGGAAGTGCCCGAACCCGGGCACGGATCCGTGCGCGCGCACGGCCCGTGCGACGGCGTCGCCGGCGCGCGACCCGTCGGCGAGGAGGGCGTGCGCGGCGACCGGTGCGGCGCCGTGCAACGGTCCGGCCATCGCGGCGTACGCCGCGCCGAGGCAGTCGTACAGTCCCGCGCGGGTCGACGCAGCGACGCGCGCCGCCACGGTCGAGGCCGTCAGGCCGTGGTCGAGCAGGCAGACGAGCAGGACGCCGACGACCTCGGCCGCCTCCGGCGTCGAGCGGCCCCCGAGCGCGGTGAGGGTCAGCTCGGCCAGCGGCCGCATCACCGAACCGCCCCGGGGGACCGGGCTCCGGCGGGTCGAGCCGGTGGCGCCGGTTCCGATGCCGGCCGACAGTGCGACGGCCCCGGCCACGACGCCGGGTGTGGCCTCGCGAACCCGCTCCGGGTCGACGTCGGCCGCGAACGGGTCGGAGGACGCGAGCAGCTGCACCGCCACGGGCACGCGCCGCTCGAGTGGTAGGTGGGCGAGCGCTCGGGCGGCCGGACGGACGGCCGCGGCCAGCGTCGGCATCCGTACGGGAGCGAGGTCTCCGCTCGTGAAGTCCTGTGGTGCAAGCGATCCCAGGACCAGCACCGCAGCGCGTTCGACCGTCTCGGTCGCCACCGCGTCGAGGGGCAGCCCGCGGTAGCGCAGCTTGCCCTCCACCTGGCTGCTGACCGCCGTCGCGACGGTGCGGAACCGCAGCACGGACTGCGGTGTGCCTACCGCGGGCGTCGCCGAGGCCATCGACTCGACCTGGGCGCGGTCGAAGAGGCTCTCCTGCTGGCCCGGACGCCGCTCGCTGCGCAGGAGCCCGCGGCTGACGTAGGCGTAGAGGGTCGCTCGCTTAACGCCGAGACGCTGGGCGGCCTCGGTCGTCGTGATCCACGGGCTGCGCGGTTCGGCCATGCGCTCCTCCTCGGTGGGGGCCCCGGTGGACCCGACGGGTGTCGACCGATCGCCACGGACCCGGGCGACATTGACCGGATCAACGTTGACCTGATCAACATTGACGATGTTGATCAACATGGTCGAGGGTGACGAGTGAACCCGAGAGGAGCCCGCCATGTCCACCCCTGAACCCACACCGGCACCCACCGGCCTCGTCATCGTCCCGCCCGGTCTGGCCAAGGTCGTCGTCGCCGACACCGAGATCGGCGACGTCCGCGGCGAGGAGGGCTTCTACCACTACCGGCAGTACTCGGCCGTCGACCTCGCCGAGGCGGTCGGCTTCGAGGACGCCTGGCACCTGCTCTTCCACGGCCGCCTCCCGTCCCGGTCCGAGCGCGACGCCCTGCGCGAGGAGGCCGGCCGGCTCCGCGTCCTGCCACCGGCCCTCGCCGACCTGCTCCCGGCAATCTGCGCCACCACGACCGACTCGCTCCAGGTGCTGCGCACCGCGCTGTCGGCCTGGGGCGGCATCACCGGCCAGCGCCCCCTCTACGACGCCGGCGAGGACGAGCGGCTCGCCTCGGCCATGGCGGCCGTCGCCGTCACGCCGACGATCCTCGCCGCTGCCCACCGGCTCCAGCGCGGCCTCGACCCCGTCCCGGCCGACCCCGACCTCGACCATGCCGCCGACTACCTGCGCATGGTCACCGGCAGGCTGCCCGCCGAGCGCGATGCCCGCGCCGTCGAGCAGTACCTCGTCGCGACGATGGACCACGGTTTCAACGCCTCGACGTTCACGGCGCGCGTCATCGCGAGCACCGGCGCCGACCTCGCCGCCTGCCTCGTCGGGGCGATCGGTTCCTTCGCCGGCCCCCGCCACGGCGGCGCCCCGAGCCGGGCGCTCGAGGCCCTCGAGGCGATCGGCACGCCGGACCGCGCCGAGCCCTGGGTGCGCGAGCAGGTCGCGCGCGGGGCCCGGATCATGGGCTTCGGCCACGCGGTCTACCGGACGCACGACCCGCGCTCGGAGCTGCTCAAGGGCGTGGCCCGCCGCTGGGACGACCCCCTCGTCGAGTTCGCGATCGGCGTCGAGGCCACCATCGAGCGGGTCCTCGCCGAGCTCAAGCCGGACCGCCCGCTCTACGCGAACGTCGAGTACTACGCCGGCGTCGTCATGCGTCTGGCCGGCCTCGAGCCGAGCATGTTCACCCCGACGTTCTGCGTGGCCCGGGTCGTCGGCTGGACCGCGAACATCCTCGAGCAGGCCCGGGACCCGAAGATCATCCGGCCCGCGGCCCGGTACGTCGGCCCACCGCCCCCGCAGCCCGTGCCGGTACGCACGCCGGCCACCGCCTGAACGGCCACGACCCGAACGCCCCGTAGGTTGGTGCTCGGCCGCGGTGACGACGTCGCCGGGCCGGGCGCAGGGGAGGGGGTAGGCATGGAGGCCGGCGATCCGCTCGAGCACGCAGGTGCTGTCGCGCCGACCGGCCGCGACGCGTCCTTCGCGCGCTTCTGGTTCGCCGACGCGGTCTCGAACCTCGGGACGTTCGTCTCGGCACTCGCGCTCCAGCTGCTCCTCATCGAGACCCTCCACGCCGACCAGGTGGACCTCGGCGTCGTGCGGTCGGCGCAGTGGCTGCCCTACCTGCTCTTCGGCCTCGTCGCCGGCGTCGTCGTCGACCGGGTCCGACGCCTGCCGCTGCTCGTCGGCGCCGACGTCCTCTGCGCCGCGCTGCTCGGGACGGTGGGCGTGCTCGCGCTCTACGGACGGCTCACGGTGCCGGTGCTCGCGGTGCTCGTGTTCGTCGTCGGCTCGGCCTCGATGTTCTTCAACGCCGCCCACCAGTCGCTGCTGCCGGCGATCGTGCCGCCGGGGCGGCTGCCCGGGGCCAACGCCCGCCTGTCGCAGACCTACTCGGCCACCCAGTCGCTGGGGCCGCTCGTCGGTGGGGCCCTCGTGCGCCTGCTGTCGGCGCCGGTCGCCGTCCTCGTCGACGCCGCCTCGTACGCGGTCTCGGCGGCCACCCTCACGATGCTGCGCATCGAGGAGCGTCCGCCGGCGCGGGCCCGGCGACGCCACGTGTGGGCCGAGCTGCGCGAAGGGGGCGCCTGGGTCTACCGGCACGCGACGCTCGGGCCCTACGCGATCTCCCTGCACCTGTGGTTCTTCGCCAACGGCATCGTCACGACGGTCCTCGTGTACTTCGCCACCACCGAGCTGCACCTCGACGCGCTCGCGGTCGGCCTCGTGCTCGCCGCCACCGGGGTCACAGGCGTCGTGGGCGCGGGCCTCGCGCCGCGTCTGGGCGTCCGGTTCGGCACCGGGCGCGTCGTCGTCGCGACGGAGTGGGCCAGCCCGCTGGCCTACGCGCTGCTGCTGCTCGCCCACCCCGGGCCGTGGGCCCTGCCGTGGCTGCTGCTCGCCAACGCCCTCTTCGGCCTCGCCATGGGTGTCAAGGACCCGCTGACCATGAGCCACCGCAACCTCGTGACGCCCGACCGGCTCCGCGGCCGGATGAACGCGACGATCCGCTCGCTGAACTGGGGGTCGATCGCGATCGCGGCGCCGCTCGGCGGGTGGCTCGCGGCCACGTGGGGCAACCGGTTCGCGATCGGCGCCGGGGTGCTCGGGCTCGCCGTCGCAGCCCTCGTGCTCTGGCGCTCGCCGTACCGGCACGTCACGGTCGAGGGGGAGCGTTCGGCCGGTGTCCGGGCGTGACAACGGGCCCCGACCACCTCGGTCGGGGCCCGTTCGGCGTGGCCCGAGGGAGCAACCGGGCCACGCACCACGCATCCGGCGTCCCCCCAACGGTAGGGGCCGGACGCCGCGCCCGGCACCCGCTGCGGGTCTGCACTCGGCAAGGACTTCGCAGGCGCAGGTCGGCTGCGGGTAAGGACGTCCTGTCGAGCTGCACGGGGGAACCGGCGTCGACCCTGCTCGTTCGAGGTATCCGGTCGCGGTCTGCTGCGATCGGATACCTCGACCCCGTTGCCACCCCAGTCGTTCGAGGTATCCGGTCGCGGTCCGCTGCGATCGGATACCTCGACCCCGGTGCCCGTCGGGCGCGTCAGCCGGTGGTGCGGGCTCGGGGGTGCCCGGCAGTACGGTCGGAACATGGGCACCCACACCTCGGTCCTCGACGTCACGACCATGCGCTCACGCCTCGACGGGCTGCGCCGGCACGCCGCGGAAGCCGGCCTCTCCTCCGTCGTCGTCGCGCCGGGGTCCGACCTGTGCTACCTCGTCGGCGTGCCCGGGTCGTCGTTCGAGCGGCTCACCGCGCTCGTCGTGCCCACCGACGCGTCCGTGGCGCCGGTCTTCGTCTCGCCGAGGCTGGAGTTCGCCGGGCTCGGCCACGTGCCGTTCGGCGACCTCGGCGTCGAGGTCCGCACGTGGGTCGACGGGGAGGACGCCTACGCCCTGGCGCTCGCGGGGGTGCCCCGCGGCCCGGTGGCCGTGTCCGACATGACGCCGGCACTGCACGCGCTGCGGCTGCGCGACGCGGGTGCCGCCGAGCAGCAGCTGGCCGGGCCGGTCCTGCGGGAGCTGCGGATGCGCAAGGACGCCGTCGAGCTCGAGCAGCTGCGTCTCGCCGGTGCCGCCATCGACCGCGTCCATGCGCGCGTGGGGGAATGGCTGCGCCCGGGCCGCACCGAGGCGGAGGTGGCCGCCGACATCGCGGCCGCGATCGTCGAGGAAGGCCATGCCGCAGCCGATTTCGTCATCGTCGGCTCGGGGCCGAACGGCGCGAGCCCGCACCACGAGGTCAGCGACCGCGTCGTGCAGCAGGGCGACGTCGTCGTCGTCGACATCGGCGGACCGCTGCCCTCGGGCTACAACTCCGACAGCACCCGCACCTACGCCGTCGGATCACCGACCGAGCCCGACGTCGCCGAGGCCTACGCGGCGCTGCAGGCCGCGCAGCAGGCGTCGGTCGACGCCGTCCGGCCCGGCGTCACGTGCCAGGACGTCGACCGCGCCGGGCGTGCCGTGCTCGCCGAGGCCGGCCTCGCCGAGCACTTCATCCACCGCACCGGCCACGGCATCGGCCTCGACGTCCACGAGGAGCCGTACGTCGTCGAGGGCAACGACCTGCCTCTCGAGGCGGGCATGACCTTCAGCATCGAGCCCGGCGTCTACCTCACCGGACGCTGGGGGGCGCGCATCGAGGACATCGTCGCCGTCACCGAGTCCGGCGTCGAGCGGTTCAACACCCGCCCCACGGAGCTGACCGTCCTGTAGCGTCCGAGCGCCGAGGGCGTCAGGAGTCGAAGCCGACGCCGAGGCGGTCGAGCGCGCGCAGCCAGAGGTTACGGCGCCCGGTGCGGTCCTCGGCGGCGAGCGAGGCGCGCGTCGCGGTGACGGCCGCGTAGCGCACGGGCTCGGGAGGGAAGGGAACCGGCTTGCGCCGGACCATGCCGAGCCGCGTCCGTTCCGTGTCGCGGCCGTCGACGAGGTCGAGGGCCACGGCCGCCCCGAACCGGGTCGAGGCCACGCCGAGCCCGGTGTACCCGACGGCGTAGGCCATCCGGCCGCCCAGGGCCGTGCCGAACACCGGCGTGAACCGCGACGTCGTGTCGATGACGCCGGCCCAGCGGTGGGTGAACCGGATGCCGTCGAGCTGCGGGAAGATGTCGAGGAAGTGGTCGGCGAGCAGGCCGTGCGAGGCGTCGTTCTGCTCGAGCGCGGGATCGATGCGTCCCGGGAAGTGGTAGTTGGCGTCGTAGCCACCGAAGAGGACGCGGTCATCGAGCGTCCTTCTGTAGTAGTGGAACTGGTTGCCCGCGTCGGTGAGGCCCTCCCGCCCAGCCCAGCCGATGGCGGCCAGCTGCGCAGGGCTCAGCGGCTCGGTCATGAGGACGTGGTCGTAGACCGGCAGCACCCACGCGCTGAACCGACGCAGCACCCCCTGCGACGCGTTGGTGCCGATGACGACGCGGCCGGCATGGATCGACCCGCCCTCCAGCCCGACCCGCACGCCGGGGCCCTCAGAGTCGAATCCCGTTGCCCGCGTGTGCTCGTGGATCCGGACGCCGAGCGACTCCGCGGCGCGCGCGAGCCCCCAGACGAGGCGAGCGGGGTCGACGAGCGCGACCTCCGGGTGGAACATGCCCGCCAGGTACAGCGGGGAGTCGACCCGGGCCCGGGCCTGAGCCGCATCGAGCAGCTCGACGGGGACACCGTGGGTCCGGTGCAGCTCGTAGGACTCCCGCACCGACGGCACCTGGTGCCCGGTCAGGGCGAGCGTCAGCTCACCGGGGCGGTGGAAGTCGGCCTCGATGCCGTGGCGCTCGAGCGTGGCGACGATGCCGTCGAAGTTCTCGGCGGCGAGCCGCTCGAGCGTTCCCATCTCCTCGGGCCAGCAGGCCACCCCCTGGGCCAGTCCGTGCGTCAACGACGGCGCCATGAAGCCGCCGTTCCGTCCGGACGCGCCGTCGGCCAGGCGTCCCGCCTCGACGACGACGACCTCACGCGACGGGTCGGCCTCCTTGGCCTGCAAGGCCGCCCACAGTCCGGTGAAGCCTCCGCCGACGACGAGGAGGTCGGTGCGCGGAGCCGCACCCGTGAGCGATGGCCGCGGCTCGGGTCGCTCCGGCCGGTCGGTCCAGAAGGGCGTGGGCCGGGCATCGGCCAGCGCCCGTGCGGCGCGGTCGCTCAGCGATGCGTCCGATCGGGCGGCGCGAGCGGCGTTCCGCGCAAGGAAAAGAGGCATGACGAGACGGATTCGACCATGCTTGGCTGTCCCTGTGAACCCCTCTTCGTTCCAGAGCGATGCCCTCGCCGTCGACTCCGACGAGCTGCTGCGCGTCTTCCACGACGAGACGCGCGCGCCGATCCGCGTCGGCACACCTCAGCGTCCCATCGAGGTCGACGGCCTCGTGCGGCGCGAGTACGAGCTCGACGGCGGCCACTGGAACATGATCGAGAGCCCCGACGGGCTCGGTCCCGACCCCGACGAGTGGGACGCCGTCATCGCACGGCAGCGCGACTTCTTCGCCCAGCGCGGCCTGCGCGTCGAGTGGAAGACCTACGACTACGACGAGCCCGCCGACCTCGGCACCCGCCTCGTGCGGGCCGGTTTCGTCAGGCAGGACGACGAGGCGCTGGTCCTCGGCGAGGCCGCGCCGCTCGCCGCGCAGGAGCTCTCCCTTCCCGACGGCGTGGTCGTGCGCGCCGCGGACTCCGACGAGGACTTCGAGCGGATGGCCGCGATGCTCGAGGTCGTGTGGGGGCAGCCGCAGCCCTGGGTGGTCGACTCGCTGCTGCCCCGGTGGCTCGCCGAGCCCGCGTCGATGGACGTCGTCGTCGTGGAGCAGACGCGTGGGGGACCGGTGCTCTGCGCGGCGCGGTCGGAGTACGACACGAGCCGCTTCACCGGCCTCTGGGGCGGCTCGACCCGGCCCGAGTGGCGCGGTCGCGGCCTCTACCGTGCCACGCTGCTGCACCGCGCCCGCCTCGGCCTCGAGCGCGGCAAGGACTTCGTGCGTGTCGACGCCTCGCCCGACTCCGAGCCGATCCTGCGCCGCCTCGGCCTGCACCGCGTGGCCACGACGACCCCCTACGTGTTCGAGCCGACCGACCGGCGTCCGGGGCGCTGAGCACCCGCGCTCCGAGGGGTGGGCACCGCTGACCGACGCCGGCCGGGCGTGGCAGGATCGACGGCGGACCGCACCGCCGTGGGGCCTGACGCCCCACCCGCACGAAACAGCAGGAGATGCCATGCCCATCGCCACCCCCGAGGTCTACGCCGACATGCTCGACCGCGCGAAGGCCGGCTCCTTCGCGTACCCCGCCATCAACGTCTCGAGCTCGCAGACGCTCAACGCCGCGCTGCAGGGGTTCTCCGACGCCGGGTCGGACGGCATCATCCAGGTCTCCACGGGCGGGGCCGAGTACCTGTCGGGCCCGAACGTCAAGAACATGGTCACCGGCTCGCTCGCCTTCGCCGCGTACGCGCACGAGGTCGCCAAGAACTACCCGGTCAACATCGCGCTGCACACCGACCACTGCCCGAAGGACAAGCTCGACGGCTTCGTCCGCCCCCTGCTCGCCGCCTCGACCGAGCGCGTCAAGGCCGGTGGCACCCCCTGGTTCCAGTCGCACATGTGGGACGGCTCGGCCGTGCCACTCGACGAGAACCTCGACATCGCCCGCGAGCTGCTCGGCCTGGCCAAGGCCGCGAACGTCGTCCTCGAGATCGAGGTCGGCGTCGTCGGCGGTGAGGAGGACGGCGTCGCCCACGAGATCAACGACAAGCTCTACTCGACGCCCGAGGACGCCATCGCCACGGTCGACGCCCTCGGCGCCGGCGAGAACGGCCGGTACCTGACGGCCCTGACCTTCGGCAACGTCCACGGCGTCTACAAGCCGGGCAACGTCAAGCTGCGTCCGGAGGTGCTCCTCGAGGCCCAGAAGGCCGCGGCCGGCAAGCTCGGCCTGTCCGACGAGGCCCGACCGTTCGACCTCGTCTTCCACGGCGGGTCCGGCTCGCTGCCCGAGGAGATCTCGGCTGCCGTCGACTACGGCGTCATCAAGATGAACGTCGACACCGACACCCAGTACGCCTTCACGCGCCCGGTCGCCGACTGGATGCTCAGCAACTACGCCGGCGTGCTCAAGATCGACGGCGAGGTCGGCAACAAGAAGCAGTACGACCCGCGCGCCTGGGGCAAGGCCGCCGAGGCCGGCATGGCCGCCCGCATCGTCGAGGCGTGCCAGGCCCTGCGGTCGGCCGGCACCCACGCGTGAGCGACAACCTGCTCGGGATCCCCGAGACACGTCTGGCCGAGGACCCCGCCGCCGCTCGCCTTGCCGCCGGTGAGGAGGCAGTTGTCGTGGCCGCCGCCGTGCCGACGTCCTCGCTCGCGTGGGCGACGCTGGCCGAGCAGGCCCTCGCCGCGGGCGGGCGCGACGTCGAGGCCTACGCCTACGCCCGCACCGGCTACCACCGCGCGCTCGACGCCCTGCGCAAGTCGGGCTGGCGGGGGCAGGGCCCGGTGCCGTGGTCCCACGAGCCGAACCGTGGGTTCCTGCGGGCGCTGGCAGCCCTGGCACGAGCCGCACGCGCCATCGGCGAGACGGACGAGGAGCAGCGGTGCGCGCAGTTCCTCCGCGACTCCTCCGCCGAGGCCGCCCGCGAGCTCGGCCTCTGACGCCTCACCTTCTCGACGGTCGGGCTGCCGGTCGGTGGAGCACCACCTGTCTCTTATACACATCTCCGAGCCCACGAGACGGAGCTAC
>NZ_JBPGXG010000161.1:0-9589 GCF_056755255.1 Monashia sp. HAY1-5C
TCCGTCGTCGGCAGCGTCAGATGTGTATAAGAGACAGTGCGTATCTCACGCGGCGTTTGACAGGTCAATCCTCGCCGGGTCCATGGTTGCCGAACTGTTACCATTGGCAGCAGACGTCATCCGCCCGCCCGGCACCCGCTCCCAGTCGGGCGGGCGGGTGCCCGTCCGGTCCGGACGGCGCCCGCGACCCGGGCGGCCCACCGGCTGGACGCAGCGGCCGCACGGTTGGGTGGGACGGCCTCGCGTGCGGCATGATGAGGCCCCGGCGTCGGCATGGCGCCGCTGGAGGGTTCGCATAGCGGCCGAGTGCAGGCGCCTTGAAAGCGCCCGAGGGAAACCTCCGTGGGTTCGAATCCCACACCCTCCGCCAACCGGCACGGTCACGGCCGGGCGTCCCCGCGTCGGACAGGCCTCAGCCCAGCTCGGAACGGGCTGCCTCGAGGTCGGCGGGCGTGTCGACGTCGCGACCGTGCACCAGCGGGACGGCCACCTCGACGTGCGGCCTCGCGAGCAGCGTCCGCGCAGGGAGCCCGCCGACCGACGCGGGCAGCCCGTCCCGCAGGTCGCCCACCCGGTAGACGGCCAGCAGGGCGTTGGGCCGGCCCTGGACGACGGCGACGGCCGCCGCGGTCTCCGGACCCGAGGCCTCGAGGGCGTCGAGGAGGACCGCGAGCGCCGGCGCCGCGAACGGCATGTCGCCCGCGACGACGGCGACGAGAGGGGTGCCAACGAGGCTCAGCCCGGCCGCCACGGCGGCGAGCGGCCCACCGCCGGGGGGCTGCTCGCGGACCCACCTCGCGTCGGGTCGTGCGGTGGCGCGCGGCGGTCCGACGAGGACGACCGGCCAGCCGCCGGGGAGGGCGCCGAGGAGGTGGTCGAGGACGGTGCCCCGGCCGAACGGGGCGGCGAGCTTGTCGTCGCCGAAGCGTCGCGACGTGCCACCGGCGAGGACGACGACGCTGACGCGCGGCAGCGGGCCCGTCGCCGGGTGGGGGGTCGGCTCGCTCACCGGGCCAGTGTCGCAGCCGCCGTCAGGGTGAGGACGCACGCGCCGGGTCGCGCGAACGCCTCGAGCCGGACGCCCGGATGGACGACGCCTCCGCCGGCCGGGCGCCCGGCATCGAGAACACCCTCGACCAGGCCGCGGTGGACCTGACACACGACCTCGGGATGCCGACGCGCCGACTCGAGCAGTGGGCAGGTCCGGAGGAGGACCGTCGTCGGGCCATCGGCCTCGGGCCCGGGTTCGCCGGACTCGGGTGGGGCAGCCTGGACCTGCGGTGAGAAGCCCAGGCGCCCGAGGACGGCGAGGACCTGGTCCACGGCGCCGGCGGCGGGACGAGCAAGGGCCGAGGCGCCTGCGGTCCGTCGCCGTCCACGCGCCTGCCGCGCGCCCCGGGCGGGCTGCCGACGGTCCCCGCGCCCGAGCAGTGTCGCGCCCCAGGCCCGACCGATGGACCGGGCGTCACCGCCCGGGTCGCCACCACGCGCGGCCAGCCGTTCGGCGAAGGCGGCCGCCAGAGCCACGTACTCCTCGACCATGTCCGACCCCGTGGGGAGCGCCCCGTCGGCGCGCTCCGTCGCGCGGTAGCGGGTCGGCGGTCGGCCTCTCCCGGGCGACGCCGGTGCCGGCGCGGCACGGACCAGACCCTCGGCCGCCAAGCCGGCCAGGTGGTGCCGCACGGTGTTGGGGTGGCCGCCGAGCACCTCGACGAGCTCGCCGACCGTGGCCGCACCACCGGAGGACGAGACCTCCACGACGGCCTCCAGCACACGGGCACGCGCCGGGTCCAGGGGCTGTCCGGCCAGGCCCGGGCCCTGCCGAGTTGGTGCGGGACCGAGGGGAGGAGTACTTTTCACAATGTCATTGTAGAAAAGATCGACCGTGGAGGCCACCGATGGATGCCCGCACCGAACTGCCCCTCACCCCAGCAGCCCACGCCTGCGAGTGCGGCGACGACACACACGGCGCTCCCGAGCTCGACGTGCGCGCCATCCCCCACGCGATCCGCCACGCCACGGTCTTCGGCGCCCTGTCGGCCATCCCGGCCGGTGGCACCCTCGTCATCGTCGCGCCCCACGACCCCAAGCCGCTGCTCGCCCAGATCGCCGAGCGGGAGGGCCCGGTCACGGTGACCTACCTCGTCGAGGGACCCGAGCTCTGGCGCCTCGCGATCACCCGCGCCTGACCGCCGCAGACGGCCATGTGCTCCTACTGCGGGTGCGAGGACATCAGCGTCGTCGGCCGGTTCATGTCCGAGCACGTCGACATCATCAACGCCTGCGGCGACCTGCGACGGGCCTGCTGGTCCGGTGACGGCCGGGCCGTCGGGCCGGCCGTCGAGCGGCTCCTCGGCCTGCTGCATCCGCACACGGTCGCCGAGGAGGCGGGGCTCTTCAGCGTGCTCGCCGAGGATGCCGAGTTCACCGACCACGTCGGCAGGCTGTGCGCCGAGCACACCGCCCTCGACGAGCAGCTCGCCGCCATCCGGGACGGTGCCCACACCGCCTTCCCCGCGTTCGAGCGAGCGCTGCGCGCGCACATCGACCGCGAGGAGAACGGGCTCTTCCCTGCAGCCGCCATCGCGTTCGCCGGCCCCGAGTGGGACCGCGTCGCCGCCCTGACGCCGGGCCCGACCCCCGACCACGCACACGCTCTGCCGCACCACCACCCGAACGACCACCTGCACGTCCACCGGCACGACCACCAGCACGACGAGGCGGACGCCCACGTGCCCGCTCACCCGGCATGAGCGACGGCACGGGCACGTCGCCGGTCGGACGGGCGGGCCGGGCCGCCGGACCGGGCGGCGACGGCGGCGGCAGGTCCGACCGCCCGGCCGCCCGACGCGGACGCTTCCCGCTGCGCGACCGTCCCGGCATCGTCTGGCTCGCCCTCGCCGGGCTGCTGACGCTCCTGCACCCGGTCGTCCCCGCCGCCGACTGGCTGCTCGTGCACCTCGTCCTGCTGGGCGCGCTGACGCACTCGGCGATGGTGTGGAGCACGCACTTCACCCAGGCGATCCTGCGCACGCCGGACTCGGTCGACGACCGCACCCGGCAGAACCGGCGCATCGTCGTGCTGCTCGCCGGTGCGACCTTGGTCCTCGTCGGCGTCCCCAGCGGAGCGTGGCCGCTCACGGTCACCGGTGCGACCGGGGTGGCCGCGGCGCTCGGATGGCACGGCGTCGCGCTGTGGCGGCGCCTCAGACGCGCCCTGCCCGGACGGTTCCGGACCAGCGTCCACTACTACCTCGCCGCCGCGTCGGCCGTGCCGGTCGGGGCGACCTTCGGCGCCTGGCTGGCCAGAGGCCTCGACGACGAGTGGCACGGCCGCCTGCTCGTCGCCCACTCGATGACCATGGTGCTCGGCTGGCTCGGCCTCACCGTCATGGGAACGCTCGTCACGCTCTGGCCCACGATGCTGCGCACCCGGATGGACGACCGCGCCGAACGCCTTGCCCGACAAGCACTTCCGTTGCTGGTCGCCGGTCTGGTCGTCCTGGACGGCGGAGCGGTTGCCGGGCTGCGCGGCGTCGCACTCGGGGGACTGGTCACCTACGTCGCCGGTCTCGGGTGGTGGGGTCGGGCGCTCGTCCGTCCGGCCCGCCAGGCACCACCGCGCAGCTTCGCCACCTGGTCGGTGACCGCCGGACTGGCATGGGGCGTCGGTGCGGTCGTCCTCGTCGCCTGGCGGCTGGGTACTGCCGGTTCGTGGAGCGCGGTCGCCGAGGGCTATGGCGTCGTCGCGGGCCTCGTCGCGGTCGGCTTCGCCGTCCAGCTCCTCTTCGGGGCCCTCTCGCACCTCATCCCGGTCGTGCTCGGCGGCGGGCCGTCGGTGGCCAGGGCGGCGTCAGCCTGGTTCGACCGGGCCTGGGTGTGGCGCCTCACCGTCGTCCAGCTGGGCCTCGCCGTGGCGGTCCTGCCCGTCCCGTCGACGGTCCGGGTCGGCGTGTCGGTCCTCGTCGTCGGTGCGCTCGGCGCCTTCGTGCCCCTGCTGCTCGGCGCGACGCGTGCGGCGGTCAGGGCCCGTCGCGACCTCCCGGCGGCCACCGGCTCCTCGGCCGGCGCCGCGGCCCGGGCCACCGCGCCCGGCGGCGCCGAGCCCACGTCAGCCGTGACGGCGTCGGTCACCGCGTCTCCCTCGCCCGGCGCGTCGGCCCTCCTCCCAGCCCGTGGCGGCGGGCAGGTGGGCGTTGCGGCCTCGGCCGTGGCGCTCGTCGTCTCGCTCGGCGTGGCCCTGAGCCCGGCCCTGCTGAGCGCCGGCTCGCCGTCGCCACCGGCGTCCTCACTCGCCGCAGGCGTCACACCGACCGGACACACGACACGCGTCCGCGTCGAGGCGCACGACATGGCGTTCGTCCCCGCGTCGGTCGCCGTGCCGGCCGGCGACCGGCTCGTCGTCGACCTCGTCAACAGCGACAGCGGATCACCGCACGACCTCACCTTCGCCGCGGGAGTCCGCACGCCCCGGGTCATGCCGGGGCACGCGGCGACGCTCGACGTCGGCGTCGTCGGCGCCGACGTCGAGGCCTGGTGCAGCGTGGTCGGCCACCGGCAGATGGGCATGGTGCTGCACGTCGCGGTGACCGGCGCTCCGGCGCGCGGCGCCGAGACTGCGATCCCGCACGGGGTCGGCGGTTCAGCCGCAGCCCCGACGCAGCCCACCCGCCTCGCCGGGACGTTCCCACCGGGCTTCCGCGCCGTCGACGCGACCCTGCCGCCGGGGCCCGCGGGACGCGTGCACGACGTGACCCTGCGCCTCGAGGAGGTCGTGCTCGAGGTGGCCCCGGGCGTCCGGCAGCGGCGCTGGACCTTCGGCGGGACGGTTCCCGGGCCGACGCTGCACGGACGCGTCGGTGACACCTTCGTCGTGAGACTCGTCAACGACACCCCGATGGGGCACTCCGTCGACTTCCACGCGGGCGAGCGCGCCCCCGACCGCGTCATGCGCACCATCCCGCCCGGCGGCTCGCTGACCTACACCTTCACGGCCGGTCGGGCCGGCATCTGGCTCTACCACTGCGCGACGATGCCGATGACCGCGCACATCGGCGCAGGTCTGTTCGGGGCCGTCGTCATCGACCCGCCCGGTCTGCCGGCGGTCGACCACAGCTACGTGCTCGTCCAGTCGGAGGTCTTCCTCGACGGGGACGGTGTGGGCTCGGTCCGCGAGGTGGACGCCACGGAGGCGGCCGGCGACGCCGCCGACCTCGTGACGTTCAACGGCGTGGCGAACCAGTACGTGGCCTCGCCGCTCGTGACCCGCGCCGGCCAGCTCACCCGCATCTGGGTGCTCGCGGCGGGTCCCAACCGCAGTAGCGCCTTCCACGTCGTCGGCTCACAGTTCGACACCGTGTGGAGCGAGGGCGCGTACCTGCTCGACCGCGGACGCGGCCCGGCCGGTGGGCGCGACGGCGGCGCCCAGGCACTTGCCCTGGCGCCGGGGCAGGGCGGGTTCGTCGAGCTGGCCCCGACGGAGCCGGGCAGCTACCCGTTCGTCACCCACGTCATGGCCGACGCCGAGCGTGGCGCCCGCGGGCTGCTGACCGTGACGCCGTGACGCACCGCCGCCGGTGACGAGGGCGGCCGGGGCCGGGACGCGTGCTGACGCGCCACGCCCCGGCCGCGGGGAGCCGGCCGGCTCAGATGTAGATGGCGGGGTCGACCCACTGGTTGGCGGCGTCGCGCTTCGGGAAGCGCAGGACGGCGGGGATGCCGGTGGCGACGGCGCCCGCCGGGACGTCCTTGACGACGACCGAGTTGGCGCCGACCTGCACGTCGTCACCGACGAGAACCGGACCGAGGATGCGGGCCCCCGCCCCGATGGTGACGCGGTTGCCGACCGTGGGGTGCCGCTTGACCCGCGCGAGGGAACGGCCGCCGAGCGTCACACCGTGGTAGAGCATGACGTCGTCGCCGACCTCGGCGGTCTCGCCGATGACGACACCCATCCCGTGGTCGATGAAGAACCGGCGCCCGATGCGGGCCCCGGGGTGGATCTCGACCCCGGTGACCGAGCGGGCGACCGTCGCCAGGACCCGCGCCGGCAGACGCCCGGCCGGGTGCTTCCACAGCTCGTGCAGTCCCCGGTGCGCCCAGATGGCGTGCAGGCCGGGCGAGGTGAGGACCACCTCGAGGCGCGAGCTGGCCGCGGGGTCGCGGGCCAGGGCGCCGTCGACGTCCTCACGGGCCCGGTCGACGACGCGTCGGGCCCAGCCGAGCGGGCCGCGGTACGCGGGCTCGGGCTGCCCCGGCGCGGCGTCGGGGCCGAGGGCGGGCGTGGCGTCGCCGCGGCGGGCCGGGGCGTCGGCGGGGACGTCCCGGACCAGCGACAGCGCGGGCTCGGCCGGTCGCGGTCGCGACTCGACCTGCGCGGTGGTGGTGGCTGCGGTGCTCATGCGACCGACTCCTCGGACCCGGACGGGTCTCAGTCGACGAGGCCCTCGAAGAGGACCGTGGACAGGTAGCGCTCGCCGAACGACGGGATGACGACGACGATGGTCTTGCCCTCGTTCTCGGGGCGCTGGGCCACCTGGGCGGCGGCCGCGATCGCGGCGCCGGAGCTGATGCCGACGAGGAGGCCCTCCTCGGTGGCGGCGCGGCGCGCGTACTTGACGGCCGTGTCGGCGTCGACGTCGATGACCTCGTCGTAGATCTCGGTGTCGAGGATCTCGGGCACGAAGTTGGCGCCGAGGCCCTGGATCTTGTGCGGGCCGGGCTGGCCGCCGTTGAGGATCGGCGACTCGGCCGGCTCGACGGCGACGATCTGGACCTCGGGCTTGCGGGCCTTGAGCACCTGGCCCACGCCGGTGATGGTGCCGCCGGTACCGATGCCGGCCACGACGATGTCGACCGTGCCGTCGGTGTCCTTCCAGATCTCCTCGGCCGTCGTCCTGCGGTGGATCTCCGGGTTGGCCTCGTTGGCGAACTGGCGGGCCAGGACGCCACCGCGCTCGGCGGCGATCTCGTCGGCCTTGGCGACCGCACCCTTCATGCCGGTGGCCGGGTCGGTGAGGACGAGCTCGGCACCGAAGGCACGCAGCAGCGCGCGGCGCTCCTTGCTCATCGACTCCGGCATGGTGAGGACGACCTTGTAGCCGCGCGCCGCTCCGACCATGGCGAGCGCGATCCCGGTGTTGCCCGAGGTCGCCTCGACGATGGTGCCGCCGGGCTCGAGCTCACCGCTCGCCTCGGCGGCGTCGATGATCGAGACGCCGATGCGGTCCTTGACGGAGCTGGCCGGGTTGTAGAACTCCAGCTTCGCCGCCACGGTGGCCGGGGCGCCGTCGGTGACCCGGTTGAGTCGGACGAGCGGGGTGTTCCCGATCAGCTTGGTGACGTCGTCGTGGATCGGCATGGCGTGGGGCCCCTTCGGCAGTCGGCAGTGTGCGGCTGGTACGGCTGGTACGGCTGGTGGCGCGCTCGGTCGTCGGCGACAACCGGAGACTCGTTATGCATATTCCAACATCTCGTTATCTCTTGCCAAGACATGCGTTCACGATCTGGTCCACGACCCTGCGCTTGTCATGGCACGCGACACCCGGGAAGCCGGCCCACGCAAGGGGACGAGCGTCACGTCGAGGCGCCCGTCACAATCACTAAGCGCTTGCTAACTCGTCACTAGACTCGCCGGCATGAGTGCGCTCCAGATCGTCGCGGTCGTCGTCTGCCTCGGGGTCACCGCGGTGGCGGTGGCGTTGCTGGTCAGGACGGTCAACGGGTTCGTGGCCACGTTCCGGCTCGGTCAGCCCGAGGACCGGGGTGATGCGAAGGGGGAGCGGACCCGGACCTTGCTGCGTGAGTTCCTGGGGCACACCCGGATGTCGCGGCTGCCGGTGGTGGCGGTGGCGCACTGGTTCACGATGGTCAGCTTCGGCGTCCTGTTCTTCACGCTGCTGAACGCGTTCGGACAGCTGTTCAAGCCGGACTTCGCGCTGCCGCTGATCGGGCACTTCCCGCCGTTCGAGTGGGTCACCGAGTTCTTCGCATGGACCGGGCTGCTGGGCATCCTCGTGCTCATCGTGATCCGGCAGCGGCAGCACCCGCGTTCGGCCGCCGGTGAGGGCGGGCGGCGCAGCCGGTTCTTCGGCTCGACGTGGTGGCAGGCGTACTACGTCGAGGCCACGATCCTCGGGGTGACGCTGTGCATCCTGACGCTGCGCGGGCTGGAGTACGCGCTGGAGTCCAACGGGGGCTCCACGGGCACCACGGCCGTCGGGGACGCGAACGGGCTGCACTACCCGCTGACCGGCTGGCTCGGCGGGATGTTGACCGGCTGGTCGGTCGAGGCGCTGGAGAACGCCATCGTGGTCGTGGCCGCGGTCAAGATCCTCATCTCGTTCGCGTGGATGATCACCATCGCGCTGACCCCGACGATGGGCGTGGCCTGGCACCGGTTCCTGGCCTTCCCCAACATCTTCTTCAAGCGGCACGCCGACGGGCGGACCAGCCTCGGGCAGCTGCAGCCGATCCGCGTCAACGGGCAGGTGCTCGACTTCGAGAACGTCGAGGACCTGCCCGAGGACGCGCCGCTGGGGGTCGGCAAGGTCGAGGACTTCACCTGGAAGGGGCTGCTGGACTTCACCACGTGCACCGAGTGCGGCCGCTGCCAGTCCCAGTGCCCGGCGTGGAACACCGACAAGCCCCTCTCGCCGAAGCTGCTCGTCATGACGCTGCGCGACCACGCGCACGCCAAGGCCCCCTGGCTGCTGGCCTCCGAGGAGGTCCGCGCGGCCGGCATCGAGAACGCCTCGGACGCGTCGAACGGGGCCGACGGCTTCAGCGACGCCACGAGGGGCGCGGTCGCGACCGAGCAGCTCGTCGGGACGACCGGCTACGACATTCGCAACCCGCTGACGGCCTACAACCCGCACGGTACGCCGGATGGTGGCGCCGTCATCGACGAGGACGTGCTGTGGTCGTGCACCACCTGCGGCGCCTGCGTCGAGCAGTGCCCCGTCGACATCGAGCACGTCGATGCGATCGTGGACCTGCGCCGCTACAAGAACCTCATCGAGTCCGCGTTCCCGGCCGAGCTGAACGGGCTGTTCAAGAACCTCGAGAAGAACAGCAACCCGTGGGGCCTGGCGCCGCGGCTGCGGATGGACTGGGCCAAGGACCTGCCCTTCGAGGTCAAGCAGGTCGGTGTCGACGTCGAGGACCTCGGCGAGGTCGACTACCTGTTCTGGGTCGGCTGCGCCGGCGCCTACGAGGACCGCGCCAAGAAGACGACCCGGGCCGTGGCCGAGCTGCTGCACACCGCCGAGGTCAGCTTCGCGGTGCTCGGCGACGGCGAGGCCTGCACCGGCGACCCGGCCCGCCGCGCCGGCAACGAGTTCCTCTTCCAGATGCTGGCCGCCCAGAACGTCGAGACCCTGAGCGAGGTCGGCGCGACCAAGATCGTCGTCACCTGCGCGCACTGCTTCAACACCATCAAGAACGAGTACCCCCAGCTCGGCGGGCACTACGAGGTGCTGCACCACACCCAGCTGCTCAACCGGCTCGTGCGCGACAAGCGCCTGACCCCGGTGGCCCGCCCCGGCGACGCCGCGTCCAGCGGGACCCTCACCGGCGCCGCGTCCACCGG
>NZ_JBPGXG010000162.1:0-9624 GCF_056755255.1 Monashia sp. HAY1-5C
GCCCTGGGCCGCGTGCGTGATCTGGTCCCGGCTCTGCGGCAGGACCTCGAAGAGCTTGTCGAACGCCTGCCGCCTCGGCTTGTAGGCACCGGCCTGCTGGGCGGTGACGACGTAGTCGAACGGCACGCCGATGGTGTCGAGGTGGAACGGGATCAGGTCGTCATCGCTGTTGGTGAGGATCGCGATGTCGTAGCCCTCCTTGAGCGTGCGCAGCGCGTCGGGAACGTCCGGGAAGACCGGGAACCGTTCCACGGCGACCATCAACCGGTCGTAGTCCTCATCGCGAAACTCGATGCCGTGCAGCAGCATGCAGTTCTCCAGGGTGTCTCGGAGAATGTCGCGGTACCGGCGGTACGGCTGCACGACGGCCTGGAAGCGCATGACGCGCAGGTTGTCGAGGAAGACCTCGTGCTCGACACCGACCTCGTCGAGGCGGTCACGGACGATGGGCAGGGTCTCTCGGTTGAGGTCGAAGTCGATGAGGGTGCGGTAACAGTCGAACGTGACGACGGGGCGTGGGGTCATGGTTCGCCTTCCTGGTGGTCGTGCGGCATCGTGCCGTGCAGAGGGGTCGGTCCCTGCAGCCCGCGAGGAGGGCGAGGACGCTTCCCGGCCGGGTCTCCCCGACGGAGCGGACCTCCCTTCCGCCGGGGGTGGGTGGCTGCGGTTCGACGCTAACGGCGGGGGACGGTCGCGTGCCCTTGACAAAGTGTCCGCAGTCCGGCCGCGCGCAAGACACACCGTGCGTCGGCGCCACCTCGGCGCCACCTCGGCGCGGCTCGGGTCCGGCGATACTGGAGAGCCGGCAACCGGGACGTTGTGTCAAGGCAGATGGCGACCAGGTGACAGTTTGTGTCTGTCTCGGGGGTGTGACCGCGCGCACAGTGGTCGCATTCGCAATCCGCCCGGGCAACCGAGAGGCACTCCCATGACAACCACCTTGGACGACGTCCCCGTCAACCGTTTCCACCGGCGTCTGGTCGCCATCGCGATGGGCGGGCCGTTCTGTGACGGCTACCTGCTCGGCATCATCGCGGTGGCGCTGACCCAGATCACGCCCCAGCTGCACCTCGGGTCGGTCTGGTCAGGCCTGATCGCAGCCTCGGCCCTGATCGGAGTCTTCGTCGGAGCCATGGTCTTCGGCGCGCTCACCGACCGGGTCGGTCGGCGCCTGATGTACCTGCTCAACCTCGTGGTGTTCGTCGCGGCCTCCGTCCCGCAGTTCTTCGTGCACGAGGCCTGGCAGCTCTTCGCCCTGCGCCTGGTCATCGGGATCGCGGTCGGCGCCGACTACCCGATCGCCTCTGCCATCACCGCGGAGCTCGTCCCCAGGAAGCTGCGTGGGCCCGCGTTGTCCGGGCTCGTCCTCTCGTGGTGGGTCGGCTTCGGCGTCAGCTACTGGGTGGGGCTCGGTCTGTCCGGCCTGGGCCAGGACGCCTGGCGGTGGATGCTGCTCTCGGGCGCGGTCCCGGCCCTGGTGTTCCTCCTCGCCCGTGCCGGCGTCCCGGAGTCCCCGCGATGGCTGGCCAGCCGTGGCCGGATCGAGGAGGCCACCGCCGTCGTGCACACGTACGTCGGCACGGACGTCGCACTCGACGAGCTGCTCCGCGAGAGCGCGGCTCCTCGGCGCAACGGCTCCGGCCTGGGCAACATCCGTCAGCTCTTCCGTCGCGGCTACGGCAGGCAGATCGTGTTCTGCTCGACCTTCTTCCTGTGCCAGGTCACCACGGGGTTCGCCATCCGTACGTTCCAGCCGCAGATCCTCGCGTCCATGGGTGTGCAGAACGCGACCGTCAGTGCGGCGGTCCTGATGCTGATCCCGATCCTCGGCGTCTCGACCGGTCTGGTCCTGGTGAACCGCGTGGGCCGCCGTTCCCTCCTGCTGACCAGCTTCGCGGCGATCCTCGTCGCACTGGTCGGCCTTGCCGTGCTGCCCCTGCACCTGGCTGTGCCGATCATCCTCCTGTTCGTGGTGTTCCACTTCGCCGAGGCCGCCGGCAGTGCGCTGCAGTTCCTCTACCCGAGCGAGCTCTTCCCCACCGACCTGCGCGCGACCGGGGTGGGCTTCGCAGCGGCCATGAGCCGCTTCGGCTCGGCCGGAGGCACGTTCTTCCTTCCGGTGCTCGTGGCCTCGGTGGGGAACACCGGCACGCTCCTGATCGGTGCCGGAGTGACCCTCGTCGGACTGGCGGTCTCGTTCGCCCTGGCTCCCGAGACCAAGGGCCTCGCCCTGGCGACGGCGAGCACGGTGACCTCCGAGTCAGCCGTGCGGGAGCGGACTCCGGCGCTCCACGGCCGCGCCGGGCGTCTCGGCCGGCCGGACACGGAAGGCGCAGCGAGGAGCTCCTGACCCTCGTTCCCAGCCCTCCGGCCGGCCCTTCGACGAGCGCCGTTGCGCCCGCCTCACGCGTGGCGCAGGGTGGTGGGGTGAGTCGGGCAGGGAAGGTCACCGTGGCGCAGGTCCTGGCCCTCCCCGTGCTGGCCGGCGGGCTCCCCAAGGTGCTCGCCGGCCAGGACCGGTTGGACCGCCCGGTGAGGTGGGTGCACGTCAACGAGTGGGAGAAGCCTGCCTCAGCCCTGCGCGGCGGTGAGCTCGTCCTCACGACCGGCATCGGGTTCCCCAGTCGGCTCGACGACTACGCCGCAGAGCTGGCCGACATCGGTGCGGCTGGGGTCGTGCTCGAGCTCGGTCGGTGCTTCGAGGAGGCACCCTACGACCTCGTCGCAGGGTGCCGCGCCCGGGGACTGCCGCTCATCGTGCTGCACCGCGGCGTCAAGTTCGTCGACGTGACGCAGGAGGTGCACGCGATGATCCTGACCGGCCAGATGCGCACGCTTCGAGCGGCGGAGCGGATCCACGACACGTTCACCGGGCTGTCCCTCCGGGGCGCAGGGGCCGAGGAGATCGTCCGAGCCACGGCAACGATGACCGGACGGGCGGCGGTCCTGGAGAACCTTGCGCACCAGGCTCTGATGTGCGCGCCCGGGGAGCGCACGCTCGAGCACGTGTTGAACCGCTGGGAGGAGCGTTCCCGGGCGACCCCCACGCCGACCGACCGCACCGCGGTCTCCGGCCAGGAAGGCTGGCTGGTCACCTCCGTGGAGTTTCGTGGGCAGCGTTGGGGGCGGCTCGTCGTGCTGCCGAGCAGCGCCGCCGAGCAGCAGTTCCATGCCGAGGACGTCATGGTGCTCGAACGCGCCGCCACGGCCCTGACCCTGGCGCGGCTGACGCACGAGACGCACTGGGAGGAGCAGGCGCACTCGGACGCCCTTGTCGACGTGCTGGAGCAGCGGCACCTGTCCTGGCGCGACACGAGGGCCAAGATCAGCGCGCTCGGCATGCCCACTCAGGGGCGCCGGCTGGCGGTCGTCCTGGTCCGCCCCGACGAGCCGGCAGCGTTGCTGGAGAAGCTGCGCAGCCGGTTCGACGGCTCTGCGCTCGTGGGTGACCTCGGCGACCGAGGCGTCGGCGTCCTCCTGTCGTTTCGAGGCGCGGAAGGCTGGCGGCCGCTCGCCGAGGAGGTCAGCGAGATGGCCGGCACCGCCGCCTACGTGGGGGCCGAGGTCGGCGAGCTGTCCGACGTCGGCCGCTCAGCCGCCGAGGCCGAGGACGTGGCGGACGCCACCCCGGCGGACGCCCCGCCCGGCGTCTACACCGTCACGGACATCGGTCTGCCCGAGCTGCTCTACTCCTTGCGCGACGACCCGCGCGTCCAGGCCTACTCCGAACGACAGCTGGCACCCCTGCTCACCTACGACACCACGCACGGCACGGACCTCCTCTCCACGCTGCGCCACTACCTCGCCGCCGCGGGGAACAAGTCCGTCGCCGCGCGCCGGAGCCACCTGTCGCGCCAGGCGCTGTACCAACGGTTGCACCTCATCGAGGACGTCCTCCACGGAGACATCGAGTCCGGTGACTTCCGCGCCCAGCTCCATGTCGCCGTGGCTGCGTTGGATGCCCAGCGTGCCAGGCAGGCGTCGAGAAGCTGAGGCACCAGCGCTGCGGAGACGATCGCCACGAACTGAGTGTGCGCTCCCAGCCGGGGGTCACTGCCCGGAGACGGGCAGTGCCAGGACCGGGACCGGCGCGCATCGCAGGATCTTGGAGGCCCTCGATCCCAGGAACACCGACGCCACCGGGCCGTGCGAGCTGGACCCGACGACGAGGAGGTCGCCCAGGGACCACGGTGCCTGTCCATCGCCTCGCGCCAGCTGTGACCGTCACCGATGACGGCCTCCAGCCGGCGTGGGACGTCGGGCAGCCGGCGCACCTCGGCGAGCTGCTCGTCGATGACCTCCCTGGTCCGCCGGGACCACTGGTGCACCACGAGGTCCTCGCCCGCGCCGGCCAGGGTCGCGGCGAAGACCTTCTTCGGTCGCACCGAGAAGGAGGCGACTCGAAGTGAGCTCGTGGTGCGGGCGGCGTAGTCCGCGGCGGCGCGGACCAACGACCAGTCCTTGGACGTGCCACCGAACGCGACGGTGACGCGCCGGAGCCGGCCGCCGGGCTCGGCCTGGTAGCCGCGCGGCGCGAGGGCGACCGGGACCGGCGAGCTGTGCACGATGCGGTCGGCGACGCTGCCCAGGGCGACGAGGCCGAGCCCCCCGTTCTCGGACGACCCGAGCACGAGGACGCTGGCGTCGTGCTCGGAGGCCACCTCGAGCAGCCCGGTGGGCACCGAGGGGGCATGGTGCAGGACGTAGGCGGTGTTGACGTCGTCGGGCATCCGTTCCTTGGCCTGAGCGAGCGACTGCTCGCCACGCTGGGTGAGGTAGGCCCGGTAGTCCGCGTCGACGCGCTCGGTGCTGGGCGGCCAGGCGGCCGCCACGACCACGGCGACGACGACGTCCTCCCCCGACGACCGGGCGAGGAGCGCGGCCAGCTCGAGCGCCGAGGTGCCGCTCTCCTTCGGCGTGCAGCCGACGACGACGGTCACGGCTCCTCCACGAGTGCCGGCTCGGTGCGGTGCGCGATCACGTGCGTGACGGGGACCGGGTAGCTGGTGCGGGCCCGGTCGACGACGTCGTAGCGTTGCCAGATCGAGTCCTCCAGGGGCCTGGTGGCGATGACGATCTGGTCGGGCCGGAAGGACCGCACGGCGGTGTCGAGGGCCCGCAGCGGCCGGAAGTCCCCGAGGTCGCCCTCGACGCTGAGGCTCTCCGAGCGCAGCGTGGCGAGCGTGGTGTCCAACCGGGTCCGGGCCGCCTCGACGGTCGCGTCCCACACGTGCAGCGGGCCGGTGACGGCCGCCTGCCCGGTCTCGACCGGGCTCGCCGGCACGCACACGTAGTACGTGGCCGCCCGCTCGGCGTCGATGCGTCGCAGCTCGTCGAGCAGCTCCGCGGAGCCGACCGTCTCGTTGGCCAGCACCAGCACCCGGCGCGCGTGGTCGGACGCAGGGGTCCCGGGGGTCTGCGCACGGGCCAGGACGTACTTGTTGACGACGTAGAGGACGAGGACGACGCCCCACGACAGCAGGCTGAGCAGGAGCTGCGAGCGCACGCTCTGCGTCAGGCCCATCTGCACCAGCACCGCGACGATGCCGAGGGTGGCGAGCACGGACAGGCCGGGGAAGAGCCACATCTTCACCGTGAGCGTCGACTCGTCGGTGCGCAGCCGCAGCCGGATCTGCGAGATCGAGATGAGCAGGTAGACGAAGAGGATGATGGCGCCGGACGAGTTCAGCAGGAAGGCGAACACGCCGTCCTCGTCGATCGCTGCCGCGATGACGCACAGGAAGCCGATCACCGACGAGGCGAGGATGGCCTTCGTCGGCACGCCCCGACCGTTGACGGTGACGAGCTGTGCCGGGGCCTCACGTCGGGCGGCCAGGACGAACAGCATCCGCGACGCGGTGTACAGACCCGAGTTCAGGCAGGAGAGCACGGCCGTGAGGACCACGGCGTTCATCAGGTCGTCGGCGTAGGGGATGCCCATCTCGGTGAAGGCCGCGACGAAGGGTGAGCCGGAGAGCGCGGCCGAGTTCCAGGGGAGGATCACCGCGAGGAGGAACACCGACCCCACGAAGAACAGGCAGATGCGGGTGATGACCGAGTTGGCTGCCTTGGCGACGGCGCGCTCGGGGTTCTCGGACTCGGCCGCGGCGATGGTCGCCACCTCGGCACCCACCATCGAGAAGATGACGGTGACGACGCCGGCCGTCAGCGCTGCGGTCCCGTGGGGCAGGAAGCCGCCGTGGCTCCACAGGTTGCTGAAGTCGAGGTGCTTGTCGGGCCAGATGCCGAAGACGAAGAAGCTGCCGCACACGATGAAGAAGATGATGGCGGCGACCTTGATGCCGGCGAACCAGTACTCGAACCTGCCGAACGACGCGACCGAGAAGAGGTTGGTCGCGGTCATGAGGACCATGAGGACGAGGGCGGAGGTCCAGATCGGGACGTCGACCCAGTACTGGATGATCTTCGCGCCGGCCACGGCCTCGAACCCGACGACGATGACCCAGAAGTACCAGTAGAGCCAGCCCATGGAGAACCCGGCCCACGGGCCGAGGGCCTTGCGCGCGTAGTCGGCGAACGACCCGGTGGACGGGTTGGCCACCGCCATCTCGGCCAGCATCCGCATCACCAGGATGATGAGGACGCCGGTCACTGCGTAGGTGAGGAAGGTGCCGGGACCGGTGTCGTGGATCACCGTTCCGGAGCCGACGAACAGCCCCGCTCCGATGACACCCCCCATCGCGATCATGCTCAGCTGACGCTGGGTCAGGGTCTTCTTCAGCTCGGGTCCAGGTGACATCGGTGTCTCCAAGGGAAAGGCCTGCGAAGGCGGGAGGGAGGTCCTGCGACTGTTGAGCCTGCCGTCAGCACTTCTGGTGCTCACCGACGGGACCAGCCTTGCGCCACAGGGCTGCTGGTGGGCCCCGGCGAGAGCCGGCAAGAGCGGGCGAGAGATCCGTCCCTGAGGGCTCTCCGACGCTAGCGCGTGCCGCGGGCCGCTGCGACTTACAGCCGTACGAGTGTCGCCGCCGCGCTTTCAGACAGATGTCGAAGCAGCTCCGGCCTGGATGGTGTCTGCCACGAACGGTGCCAGGGTCAGGCCGAGGTGGAGCACCAGCCGGTGGTCGCCGCGGGCGAGCTCGAGCCCGGTGACCTGCTCGATCTTCTGCAGCCGGTAGTACACCGTCTGCCGGTGCACGTGGAGTGCGGCCGCCGTCTCCTGCACGTTTCCGCCGGCCTCCAGGTACGTCACCGCGGTGTGGCGCAGGTCAGGATCGCCCTGCTCGAGCAGCCGCCGCACGGCGGGGTCGAGGACGGCGCTCGCCAACGCCTTCTCCGGGCCGCAGGCGAGCAGCCGGTAGATTCCCAGCTCCGGCCAGGCGGCGACGGGTCGCAGCGAGTCCACGACCTCGGCCACCCGGGTGGCCAGCCGCGCCTCGTTCCAGCTGCCGCGTGCCTGGGCGAGGTTCGGCCGGATGCCGCCGATGCCGACGACGAGACCGCTGCGGGAGCCCGGAGGGAGGCGGTCGGAGTACAGGTCGAGCGCCTGTCGCGCGACCTGCCGGGCGGCGTCGAGGCTGGTCGGGTCCGACGGCACGAGGAAGGTGTGGTGGTCCTCGCCGCTCGAGGCCAGCACCGACCTCGGCAACCGCCACAGGTTCATCGGCAGCGGCTGTGGCGCGAAGTCCCCCACCTGCCGGAGCACGACCGCGGCGAGCGGGGCGTCGCGCCCGATGATGCCCAGGTCGGCGATGGCCTCCGTCGCCCTGCTGACCGCATCGGGGTCAGCCGACAGGAGGTCCTCGACCGTGTAGGCGAGCTCCTCGCGGGAGCGGGCCTGCCGGGCCATCAGCGCTCCGGCCCGCTCGGCCAGGGCCACCGCCGCAGGGATGCGTGACTCGTCGATGCCGACATGCTCGTCGAGCAGCCACAGGTACCCGTAGGTGACGCCGTTCCAGCGCGCCGGAAGACAGAGCCGGCTCAGCACGCCGAGCTGCGACGAGGCGGGGGTGCGGACCGGCACGGTGCTCGTCGCGATGCCGAACCCCTCGAACCAGTCCTGCACCTCGCGGCTCGAGTGCCGCTGCAGGATCGAGCGCAGGCGGACCTCGTCGCCCTGCGCCTCGTGGGAGCAGAACGCCACGAGGTTGAAGTCCCGGTCCTCCAGGGTCGCCGGCCGCCCGAGCAACCGGGCCACGTCGTCGACGATGTCCTGGAACTCCGGTCGCATGGCGTCCTCCAACGGTCCGGCAGGGGCTCGCGGGCATTGTCGCAGCCGCTTTGAGCAGATGTCCAAAGCCGAGGGACGGCCGTGTGGCACCTGTCCGCTGCCGCGGGGTCGGCGGCGCGCGTAGTTTCGCCGCCAACCACCCGCCCGGAGGAGACACCATGCTCAGTACGGCCCTGCTGACGGCCTCGCGCAGTCCTCGGGTCAAGCGCCTCGTCACGAGCGCGCCCGCGACCCGCCGCCTCGTCGAGCGGTTCGTCGTCGGCGAGGACCTCGGTGACGCCCTCGCGGCCACGCGACGCCTCGTCGACGAGGGCCTGACGGTGACGCTCGACCATCTCGGGGAGGACACCGTGGACGTCGGGCACGCCACCGGCATTCGGCGGACCTACGTCGAGGTGCTCGGCCGCCTGGCCGACCTCGGCCTTGCCGGCCGTGCGGAGGTGTCGCTGAAGCTCTCCGCGGTGGGGCAGGCTCTCCCTCGCGACGGCCACCGGGTGGCGCTCGAGAACGCCCACGCCATCTGCGCGGCCGCGCGAGCGGCCGGCACCACCGTGACCCTCGACATGGAGGACCACACGACCGTCGACTCCACCCTGGCGATCCTCGGCGAGCTGCGCCGCGACGTCCCGGAGACGGGTGCCGTGCTGCAGTCGTGCCTCCACCGGACCGAGGCCGACTGCCGCGACCTCGCCCACGCGGGCTCCCGGGTGCGGTTGGTCAAGGGCGCTTACGCAGAGCCCGAGTCCGTGGCGTACCCCGCCAAGGCCGACGTCGACCTCGCGTACGTCCGCTGCCTCGAGATCCTCATGGCCGGCGACGGCTACCCGATGGTGGCCAGCCACGACCCGCGCATGGTCGAGCTGGCCGGCGCGCTCGCCGAGCGGCACGGCCGCGCCCCCGGCAGCTTCGAGTACCAGATGCTCCACGGGATCCGCAGCGGCGAGCAGCGCCGTCTGACGACGGCCGGCCATCGGGTCCGCGTCTACGTGCCCTACGGCGGCGACTGGTACGGCTACTTCATGCGCCGCCTCGCCGAGCGTCCGGCGAACGTCGGCTTCCTCCTGCGCTCCCTCGTCTCGCGCTGACCCGCGCCCCGACCTCCCGACCACCCGACCCCGACCACCCGACCCCGACCACCCGAAAGGACTCCCATGGATGGCGTCACCCAGGTGCCCGTTCCCGCCAACGAGCCGATCCGCGACTACGAGCCCGGCAGCGACGCCCGCGCCCGGCTCGAGCTGGCCCTCAAGGACCAGGCCGGACGACACGTCGAGCTGACCGCCACGATCGGCGGCGAGCAGCGCCACGGGGGCGGCGCGGAGCGCGCGGTCGTGCAGCCGCACGCCCACGGCCAGCGTCTCGGCACCCTGCGCAACGCGACACAGGACGACGCCCGGGCGGCCACCGCCGCCGCTCGCGACGCGGCACCGGGA
>NZ_JBPGXG010000163.1:0-9436 GCF_056755255.1 Monashia sp. HAY1-5C
GCCCGGAGCAGGTCCGCGTCGGGTGCCTCGGTGCGGTAGTGCACCTGCACGCCGAGCTCGGCCACCCGCGCCTGGAGGATGCGGAGCAGCTCCTTGCGGCTCATCGCCGCGAACCCCTGGCCGCCGATCGTCGAGGTGACCCCGTCGACCGACACGTCGATGTCGGTCCATCGGGCGAACCGGCGTTCCATCGCGCGGTAGATCGCGGTGTCGGCGCTCTCGATGCCACCGAGGGTCTCGTCGGAGAACACGACCCCGAAGCCGAAGGTGTCGTCGGGGGCGTTGCGCTCCCACACGGTCACCTCGTGGCCGGCGTCCAGCTGCTTCATCAGGGCGGCCAGGTACAGGCCACCCGGGCCCCCACCGACGATCGCGACTCTCATGACGACATCTCCTTGACCAGCTCACGCAGCTTGTAGTGCTGGAGCTTGCCGCTCGTGTTGCGGGGCAGCTGCTCGACGAAGCGCACTCGGCGCGGGTACTTGTACGGGGCGAGGGTCGCCTTGACGAACTCCTGGATCTCGCGCGCCTTGGCCTCGTCGCCGACGACCCCCTCGCGGAGCACGACGAAGGCGCTGACCACCGAGCCGCGTTCGGGGTCCGGCTCGCCCACGACACCGGTCTCGACGACATCGGGATGGGCGTCGATCGCCTCCTCCACCTCCGGCGCGCCGATGTTGTAGCCGGAGGACACGATCATGCTGTCGGTGCGTGCGCGGTAGAAGAAGTAGCCGTCCTCGTCCTCGACGAAGGTGTCACCGGTGACGTTCCAGCCGTCCACGACGTAGGCGTACTGTCGGTCGTCGTCGAGGTAGCGGCAGCCGACAGGGCCGATGACGGCCAGGCGGCCCTCGGTGCCCGGGGGAACCGGCGTCGAGTCGGGGCCGAGGATCGTCGCACGGTAGCCGGGGACCGGTCGACCGGTGCTCCCGGGCCGCATCTCGCCCTCCGGGGCGGAGATGAAGATGTGCAGCATCTCGGTCGCGCCGATGCCGTCGATGACCGACAGCCCGAGCTCGGAACGGATCCTCTGCCAGACCTCCTGGGGGAGGTGCTCGCCGGCGCTGACGGCCTTGCGCAGCCCGGCCAGCTTCGCCAGGTGGCCGCCCCTGATGATCTGCTTGTACGCCGTGGGCGCGGTCGCGAGGACGGTCACGCCGTGCTGCTCGACGACCTCCGCGAGCTGGACGGGCGTCGTGCTCTCGGTGAGCAGGGCACAGGCGCCGGCCCGGAGGGTGAAGACGACGAGCATGCCCAGGCCGAAGGTGAAGGCGAAGGGAGCCGTGCAGGCGACGACGTCGTCCGGCTCCAGGCGCAGGATGTGGCGTCCGAATGTGTTGTCGATGGACAGGAGGTCACGGTGGAAGTGCATCGTGACCTTCGGCACGCCGGTGCTGCCGGAGGTCGGCCCGAGGAGCGCGACGTCGTCGGCCGCCGTGTCCACGCCTCGGTACTCGCCCGGCTTGGACGCGACGCGTCGCGTCAGGTCCTCGTCGGTGTCGCCGCCGTAGGGGACGACGACGAGGCCGCCCGCGACGGTGTCGCGCACCCTCTCGACCTCCTCGGTGAACCGGTGGTCGACGAGGGCGACCACCGGTCGGGTCTTCTCCACGATGGGGCCGAGCTCGCGGGCCCGCAGGGCGGCCATCGTCGTGACGACCACGCCACCGGCCTTGAGGGTCCCCAGCCACGCCGCGACGGTCCACGGGGTGTTCGGCGAGCGGAGCAGGACGCGGTTGCCCGGCTCCAGCCCGAGGTCCTCGGTGAGCACCGCCGCGACCTGGTTGGCGCGCCGCTGCAGGTCGCCGTAGGTCCACACCGTGCCGTCGGTGGCGCGCACTGCGGGGCGGTCGGCGCCGTGACGGTCCACCGCCGCGTCGAGCAGCTCGGTGGCGGCGTTGAGGCGCGCGGGGTACTGCAGCTCGGGGGTGGTGAACTCGAGGGTCGGCCACAGCCCGTCGGGCGGCAGGTGGTCGCGGGCGAAGGTGTCGGTGTACGCGCTCGGTTCCAGGGCGGGTCGGGCGGAGTTCGGCATCAGTGGCTCCCTCTGCTGGCGCGGATCATGCCCTCCTGGACGACGGTCGCCAGGTGCTCGCCGTCCGGCGTGAAGAAGCGACCGAGGCCGACGCCGCGCCCGGCGTCGGCCGAGACGGCCTCCTGCGCGTAGAGCAGCCAGCCGTCGAGCACCCCCGGCTGCGGCTGGCGGTGGAACCACATGGCGTGGTCGAGGCTGGCGGTCACGAGGCCGGGCTTCGCCCACGGCAGGTCGAGCACGCGCAGGACCGGCTCGAGGATCGTGTAGTCGCAGACGTAGGCGAGGGCGGCGAGGTCGCGCTGGGCGTCGGTGAGGCCGTCGACCGGGCGCAGGGCATCGAACGGTCGCACCCACAGGGCCTGGTGCGGTACCCGGCCGCCGTCGACCCGCAGGTAGACCGGGCCCGGCACGTGGCGCATGTCGAAGCTGCGCCCGCCCGACCAGTACTCCTTGGACTCTGCCGTCATCGTGGAGCCGTCCCCGGGGTCGTGCCCGGCCAGGTAGTCCGCCGAGGTGGGCAGCGACTCGGGTCCCGGGACGGCGGCCACCGGGGCGGCCGCGTAGCGACCTCCGTCCTCGCCGGCGGCGAAGCCGGCGAGGCCCACGTACGCGGGCCTGCCGTTCTGGAAGGCCCGCACGTGGCGGGTCGCGTAGCCGCGCCCGTCGCGCAGCACCTCCACCTCGTACGTCACCGGCGCGGCGATGTCGACGGGCCGCATGAAGTAGCTGTGCATCGAGTGCATGACCTTGCCGTCGGTGACGCTCAGCATCGCGGCGGCCGCTGCCTGCGCGACCATGTCGCCGCCGTAGGCCTTGGGCCACGGGCAGGGCTGGGTGGTGGCGCTCCAGGCCAGGTCGAAGTGCTCGGCGGCGGTGGGCGTCAGGGCCAGGGCCGCCGTGAGGGTCTCCGAGGTCGGCCCGCTCACGGACGGTCCACCCAGTGCCGCAGCTCGGCATCGGCGACCTGCGGGAGGTTGACGACGATGTTCTCGGGGGTGCGTGCCGTCATCCACGTCAGGGGGTTGTTGCGGTCGAGGTTGCACTCGACGTGCGGCATGAACGGCGGCACGAAGACCCAGTCGCCCTCTTCCATGTCGATGTAGTCCTCGAAGCGCTCGCCGAAGTAGATGCGGGCGCGGCCGGACAGCACGTAGCCGCCGGTCTCGGCCTCCCCGTGGTGGTGCGGCACGGACCGGTACCCGGGGTCGTTGCTGACCTTGCCGAACCACAGGCGTGTCGCCGGCGTGTGCTGGATGCTGACGCCGGAGACTCGCGTGGCGCCGCTGGACTGGCCGGTGTCGCCCACCTCGTGCCCGCCCCGCGTGACGACCGGCACGACCAGTCCGTTCGCATCCGCGTAGATCGAGTTGTCGCCGACGAGCTGGTACTTGCTGAGGTCGGGCTCCATGATGGGTCTCCTTGTGTCAGAGGTCGTTCCGTGGGAGGGGATCAGTCGAGGGGTGGTCCGACGCGGACGACGTTGCGCAGCAGGCCGATCCCCTCGATCTCCGTCTCGAGGACGTCGCCGTCACCGAGGAAGCGCTGCGGGTCGCGGCTGACGCCGACGCCGCCGGGGGTGCCGGTGAGGACGAGGTCACCGGGGCGCAGGACGGTGAAGCGGGAGATGTAGGAGACGAGCTCGGCGGCGTCGAACAGCAGGGTCGCCGTGCTGTCGCGCTGGACCTCCTCGCCGTTGACGCGGCACGTGAGGGTGAGGCCGTCGGCCGGGTCGAGCTCGTCGGCGGTGACGAGCACCGGCCCGACGGGCGTCGAGCGGTCCCACGCCTTGCCCTGGAACCACTGCAGCGTGCGGTACTGCCAGTCGCGCACGGAGACGTCGTTGGCCACGGTGTAGCCGGCGACGGCCGCCACGGCCGTGGCCCGGTCCGCGTTGCGGACCTCCGCCCCGACGACGACCGCGAGCTCGGCCTCCCAGTCGACCTGGGTGCCGGGTGCGATGACGACGTCGTCGGTCGGCCCGACGAGGCTGTCGGCGTACTTGGCGAACAGGGTGGGGTGCCGCGGCAGCTCGCGACCGGTCTCGAGGATGTGCTCGCGGTAGTTGAGGCCGCAGCAGACCACCTTGGCCGGCCGTGGCAGTGGTGTCACCGGCCGGGCGTCCGGCAGCGGCGCACCGAGCGGCTGCCCCTGCCCGAGGGTGCCGCCGGTGGAGAGGAGCTCGGACAGGTCCCGGGCGGGCAGCGCGCGCCAGCCGTCTGCCGTGTACGCCGCGGCGTGCGTGGTGCCTCGGTGGGCGACGGTGCCGAACTGCATATAGCGAGATTGTCACGGTCGTCGAAAAAGATCAATAGGTGGTCTATCCTGAGGTCGCCGCCCCGCCGTGGTGGCAGGCCGGCGCCCGAGAGCCGCGGCGCCACCACCGTTCGACGACCAGCGACTGCCCGACCCTGGAGGTCCCATGTCCGCCGACCCGACGCCGATCCCGGTCAACCCGGCCGCGCTGCCCACCCCGCGGGGCTACTCGCACGGCACCCTGAGCGGCAACACGCTCTACCTCGGCGGGCAGACCGCCCTCGACGCCGACATGCAGATCGTCCCGGGCGGGATCGTCGCCCAGTTCCGGCAGGCGTTCTCCAACGTCCTCGCGACCCTCGCCGAGGCGGGCGGCCGGCCGGAGGACCTCGTGAGCATCACGATCTACCTCACCGACATCCCGGACTACCAGGCCCACGGCCGCGAGATCGGACAGGTGTGGCGCGAGCTGGCCGGGCCCGTGTACCCCGCGATGGCCGGCATCGGCACGACCGGCTTGTGGCAGCCCGAGGCCCTCATCGAGATCGTCGGCGTCGCCGTCATCCCCGACGAGCGGCTCCGGCCTGGTCGGTGACGAAGTCGTGGGCGGGCCCCGACAGCATGGCGTGCAGCGCGAAGAAGGTCTCCGCCGCCCGGGTGCCTGACCAGTCGGGCGGCAGCAGGTCCGTCGGCAGCCCGGGGTCGAGGTAGGGCAGGCGGCGCCAGGCGGTCAGGGCGCGGAGGTGGTCGGCGAACGCGGCCGGCCCGACCGGCACGTGCGGCTGCTCGGCCCAGGCCCGGCGGGCCGGCTCGTAGGAACCGAGGAAGTCCGCGTAGAGCAGCTCGAGCGCGCCCAGGTCCCACCACCGGGCCACCTTGTCGGCCGGTTCACCGAACGCGAGGTACTCCGCCCGGAACAGGTCGACGTACGGTTCCAGGCCGTCGCCGAGCAGGACCTCCCGGGCGTCGTCGGCCAGGTGTCCGGGAGCGATCCACACACCCGAGGACACCGTGCCGAAGCCCAGCCAGGACAGGCGGGACCGGAGCGCGTGGCGCTTCTGGCGTTCGGACTCGGGCACCGAGAAGACGACGACGACCCAGTGGTGCGCGTGCTGTCGGCGCGGCGCGAAGATGCGCCGGTCGCCGACCTCGAGCAGCCGGCGCGCGTAGTCGGACAGGGCGTACCCGGCAGCGCCGTCGCGGCGCTCGGCCTCGACGATGCCGCGACGCTTGAGGCGGGACAGGGACGAGCGGACGGCCTGCTCGTCGACGCCGGCGGCGCCCATGAGGCGGATCAGCGCGCTGACGCTGATCCAGCCACCGAGCTCGCGGACGTAGAGGCCCAGCAGGGTGACGATGAGCGCGCGAGGCGGTAGGGGACCCCGTTCGGTACCGCCGTCGAGTTCCGTCGTCACGGGGGCACAGTATCGGGACCCGGCCACGCCCTCGTGTGACGCCCTCGTGGGCCTCAGGCGCTCAGCCGACCGCCACGGACGAGCGAGCCTCGGTCACGACCTCGTGGCCGCAGCGCGCGCAGCACCAGCCGGTCTGCCGCCTGAGGTAGTGGTGCCCGGACCGGCCGCAGTGGGCGCCGGCCGCGGAGACCGTCGCGGGAGCGAGCATCGCCACCGTCCGGTCCTGCACCGCCCGGCGGCCGGCGTGGTGGCGAGCCCTGCCGACGAGCACCCCGACCAGGACGGCCAGGACGGCCATGGAAACGACGACCGACGGAACCATGAGAGCGTTCATGCCTGCTCGACCCCCAACTGTGCGTGGTCCTGCCGGACCGGTGACCGGAAGCGCGATGTCCTGCTTCCTTCCCATCACGATGCCGGTCCAACTGCAACGCCGCCGTGAGCGACCCCCGAAGAAGTGCACAAGAACGACGCAAGACCTCCGGTGCCCGTTGCCGTTCTGCTGCAGGTGTTCTCGTCGGCCACGGACACCGCCCGCTCGGCGCACGTGTGCCGCCGAGGGGGCTCGGCGGCACACGGGTCGGACCGCAGGGGTCGACGGGGGCTCAGGCGGCGCCCCCCGGCCTCAGGCCTCCTCGACGATCGGCCTCGGCGCGGCGGACCGTCGGGTCGGGTGCGTCGGCGCTGCCTCACCCGCGGCGATGCGCCGGATGCGGTCGCGGGCGAGCAACCAGCCTCCGGCGAGCAGCGGGACGATGACGGCGAGCGAGGCGACCGTCCACGTGCCGACGGGGCGGTCGAAGGCCATGAGGACGATGACCGCGGCGAGGAACCCGAGGGTGAGCCACCCGGTGAACGGCGACCCGAAGAGGCGGAACGAGGGCCGCACGAGCCGGCCCGCCCGCGCCCAGGCGACGAGCCGCATCTGGCACAGCACGATCATCCCCCACGCGGCGACGATGCCGAGGGCCGCGACGTTGAGGACGATCTCGAAGGCCTGGGCCGGCACGAGCGCGTTGAGCAGGACACCGACGAGGGCGACCGCGGCGGTGATGACGATGCCGCCGTAGGGCACGCCGCCGCGGCTCATCCGTCCGGCGAACTGCGGCGCCGAGCCGGAGAACGCCATGGAGCGCATGATGCGGCCCGTCGAGTAGAGGCCGGCGTTGAGCGAGGACAGCGCTGCGGTGAGGACGACGAGGTTCATCGCGGTGTCGACCCCCTCGACGCCGATCGACCCGAAGAAGGTGACGAACGGGCTCTCGCCGGCCTTGTAGGCCGTGTACGGCAGCAGGAGCGAGAGCAGCACGACGGACCCGACGTAGAAGACGATGATGCGCACGATGACCGTGTTGATCGCCTTGGGGATGACGACGCGGGCGTTCTCGGCCTCGCCCGCAGCCGTGCCGACGAGCTCGATCGAGGCGTAGGCGAAGACGACGCCCTGCACGACGACGACCGCGGGCAGGACGCCGTGCGGGAAGATGCCACCGTTGGCGCCGAGCAGGCCCAGCCCCGGGTGGTGGCCGGCGACCGGCGTGCCGAAGAAGAGGAACCACAGCCCGACCGCGAGGAAGATGACGAGCGCGGCCACCTTGACCAGGGCGAACCAGAACTCGAGCTCGCCGAACACCTTGACGTTGACGAGGTTGAGGCCGAGGACGAGCACGAGCGCGCCGAGGGCGAAGGCCCACTGCGGGACGCTCGCGATGGGTGCCCAGTACCGCGCGAAGAAGTTCATGTAGAGCGCGACGGCCGTCACGTCGACGACGGCGGTCGTGGCCCACACGAGCCAGTACATCCACCCCGTGACGAACGCCGCCTTCTCGCCGTAGAACTCGCGCGCGTAGGACACGAACGAGCCCGACGAGGGCCGGTGGAGCACGAGCTCGCCGAGCGCGCGCAGGATGAGGAAGGCGAAGAAGCCGCACACCGCGTACGTCAGGGCGAGCGACGGCCCTGCGGCCTCGAGGCGTCCCCCGGCACCGAGGAACAGGCCCGTCCCGATGGCACCGCCGATCGCGATCATCCTGATCTGCCGGGGCTTGAGGGACTTGTGGTAGCCGCTCTGCTCGCGGTCGGTCAGCGAGCCGTCCGCCGCCGGTGCGTTCGGCGGAGCGGACGGTGGCTGGGTTCTGGTCGTTCTTCCAGGCATGCTCGTCATTGGGCGCCTTTCTGTGACAGGAGAATCCGGAGGGGAGCGTGCGACCGGCGGCCGACGCCGTTGGCGTGTGGACCGCGCCGCGTCAGACGGGCTGCGGGCGGGAGTCGGGCAGGTTGGCGAGCCGCTCCGGCCGGATGAGCTCCTCGAGCTCGTCGGCCGACAGCAGACCCCGTTCGAGCACGAGCTCGGCGACGCCGCGCCCGGTGAGCAGCGCCTCGGTCGCCACGGACGTCGCGGCCGCGTACCCGATGTGCGGGTTGAGCGCCGTCACCAGGCCGATCGACCCCGCGACGGAGGCGCGCAGCCGGTCGGCGTTGACGGTGATGTCGTCGACGCACCGGTCGGCCAGCACGCGGCACGCGTTGCCGAGGTGGGTGATGCTGCGGTTGAGGCTGTGCACGATGACCGGTTCGAAGGCGTTGAGCTGCAGCTGACCACCTTCGGCGGCGAGGGTCACCGTGACGTCGTTGCCGATGACCTCGTAGGCGACCTGGTTGACGACCTCCGGGATCACCGGGTTGACCTTGCCGGGCATGATCGACGACCCCGACTGAACGGCAGGCAGGTTCAGCTCCGCCAGTCCGCTTCGCGGCCCCGACGAGAGCAGCCGCAGGTCGTTGCAGATCTTCGACAGCTTGACGGCGACCCGCTTGAGCACGCCGGACAGGTGGACGAAGGCGCCGACGTCGGCCGTGGCCTCGATGAGGTCGGGGCTTGTCGTCAGCGGCAGGGCCGTGATCTCGGCGAGGTGGCGGCGCGCCGACTCGGCGTAGCCCGCGGGAGCGTTGAGCCCGGTGCCGATGGCCGTCGCGCCGAGGTTGATCTCGTGGAGCAGGGTGCCGGCCTCGGCGAGACGGTCGCGGTCCTCGGCCAGCGTCACCGCGTACGCGGCGAACTCCTGCCCGACGGTCATCGGCACGGCGTCCTGCAGCTGCGTGCGCCCCATCTTGACGACGTCGTGGAACTCGACGGCCTTGCGGCGGAAGGCCGCGACGAGGTGGTCGACCGACGCGAGCAGGTCGGCGAGGGCGCGGATCGTCGCGATGTTCGCGGCCGTCGGGTAGACGTCGTTGGTCGACTGGCTGAGGTTGACGTGGTCGTTCGGGTGGAGCACCGCGTAGTCGCCGCGCGCCGCGCCGAGCAGCTCGAGGGCCCGGTTGGCGATGACCTCGTTGGCGTTCATGTTCGTCGACGTGCCGGCGCCACCCTGGATGGCGTCGACGACGAACTGGTCCGCGAGCCGGCCGTCCAGGATCTCGAGGCAGGCGGCTTCGATGGCGCCGCAGCGCCGCTCGTCGAGCAACCCGAGGTCGCGGTTGGCGCGGGCCGCCGCGAGCTTGACGGCGGCGAGCCCGCGCACGAGGTACGGGTTGCCGGCGATGGTCTCGCCGGTGATGGGGAAGTTCTCGACGGCGCGGAGCGTGTGGACGCCCCAGTAGGCGTCGTCGGGGACGTCGCGGTCTCCGAGCAGGTCGTGTTCGGTGCGGGGCATGGTTCCTCCTGGCGGGGCGGGCAGGCGAGCGGTGCTGCGGCTGTCTCTTATACACATCTGACGCTGCCGACGACGGA
>NZ_JBPGXG010000164.1:0-9258 GCF_056755255.1 Monashia sp. HAY1-5C
TCCGTCGTCGGCAGCGTCAGATGTGTATAAGAGACAGTCGAACAGAAGCGCGCGAAACGTCACCAGAGGTCGGTGTGCATGATGTGGGCGGCGACGCGCTCACCGGTGGGCAGCTCGTGCGCTCGGGGCACCGTGCCGAGGACGGTGAACCCCAGGCTCTCGTAGAGGGCGACCGCACCGGTGTTCGTCTCGACGACGGCGTTGAACTGCATCGCGGCGAACCCGGCGTCGCGGGCCCAGGCGAGGGAGTCCTCGACGAGGGCCCGGCCGACACCGCGGCCGCGGACGGCGCTGTCGACCATGTAGCTCGCCGTCGCCACGTGGGACCCCGGCCCGGGCCGGTTGCGACCCATCTTCGCGGTGCCGAGCACGGTGCCGTCCGAGTCGTCGACGGCCACGGTGACGCGTCCGCCCGGGCCGTTCTCGAGCCAGGTCGCGCGCGCCGTCGCCTCGTCGAGGTCGACCGGATAGGGAAAGGTGTCGCCGGCGCGCACGACCTGCTCGACGACGGCCCAGACCGTAGGCCAGTCCGCGTCGACGTACTCGCGCACCGTCACGAGGCGCCCGGGCTCGAGGCGTCCGGGCGCGGGCTGTCCGGGCGCGGGCTGTCCGGGCGCGGGCTGTCCGGGCGCGGGCTGTCCGGGCGCGGGCTGTCCGGGCGCGGGGCGTCCGTTCACGAGGCGTCCTCGCACGACACGTCCGGAACGTTGGCGTCCAGCTCGTCGAGCCAGGCCCCGGCCGACGCGTCCGACGGCATGCGCCAGTCACCCCGCGGCGACAGGGACCCGCCCGCGGCGACCTTGGGGCCGTTGGGCAGGGCCGACCGCTTGAACTGGTTGGCGAAGAACCGCCGCACGAAGACCTCGAGCCAGCGGCGGATCGTGGGCAGGTCGTAGGCGAGCCGGTCGGCGTCGGGGAAGCCGGGCGGCCACTCGCCGGCGTCGGGGTCGTGCCAGGCGTGCCAGGCGAGGTAGGCGATCTTCGAGGGCCGGTAGCCGCGGCGCAGCACGTGGTAGAGGGTGAAGTCCTGCAGCGAGTAGGGGCCGATCATGGCCTGGGTGCTCTGCGGCTTCTCGCCCTCCTTGGCCGGGACGAGCTCGGGGCTGATCTCGGTGTCGAGGATCGACAGGAGCGTCTCGCCGACGTGGTCCTCGAACTGGCCGGAGGAGACGACCCACCGCACGAGGTGCTGGATGAGCGTCTTGGGCACGCCGGTGTTGACGGCGTAGTGGCTCATCTGGTCCCCGACGCCGTACGTGCACCAGCCGAGGGCCAGCTCGGACAGGTCGCCGGTGCCGAGGACGAGACCGCCGCGCTGGTTGGCGATGCGGAAGAGGAAGTCGGTGCGCAGGCCGGCCTGGACGTTCTCGAAGGTCACGTCGTAGACCTCCTCGCCGCGACCGAAGGGGTGGCCCATCGTGTCGAGCATCTGCGTGGCCGCCGGGCGGATGTCGAGCTCCTCCCACGTGACGTCGAGGGCCTCCATGAGCGCGATCGCGTTGCGCTTGGTGTGGTCGCTCGTCGCGAAACCCGGCATCGTGAAGGCGAGGATGTCGCTGCGCGGCCGGTCGAGGCGGTCCATCGCCTTGGCCGCGACGATGAGCGCGTGCGTCGAGTCGAGGCCACCGCTGACGCCGATGACGACCTTGGGCCGCCAGCTGTCGGTCGACATGGCGCGCAGCCGCTGCTCGAGACCCGACACCTGGATGTTGTAGGCCTCGTAGCAGTCGAGGGCGAGCCGCTCGGGGTCGTCCGGCACGAACGGGAACCGGTCGACCTTGCGCAGCAGGCCGATGTCGTCGGTCGGCGGGGCCAGCTCGAGCTCGACGGTGCGGAAGCCACCGACGCGGTCGGCGTGCGCCCGGCGGTTGTCGTCGAAGGTGCCCTGACGCTGCCGTTCCTGGCGCAGCAGGTCCAGGTCGATGTCGGCGACCGACCGACGCGGGCCGTCGGGGAAGCGGTCGGACTCGACGAGGAGCGCCCCGTTCTCGTAGACGAGCGTCTGGCCGTCCCAGGAGAGGTCGGTCGACGACTCGCCCTCACCACCGGCCGCATAGAGGTACGCCGCGAGGCACCGGGCAGAAGCACTGCGGCACAAGAGCTTCCGGTCGTCGGCCCGGGCCACCGTGATGGGCGAACCGGAGAGGTTGGCCAGGACGGTGGCGCCCGCGAGAGCCGCCTCGTGGCTCGGCGGGACGGGTACCCACATGTCCTCGCACACCTCGACGTGGAGGACGAACCCGGGCACGTCGGTGGCGCGGAAGAGCAGGTCGGGCCCGAAGGGGACGCGGTCGCCGGCGACCTCGATGGTGCCGCGCTGGTCGTCTCCGGCGCCGAACCACCGCCGTTCGTAGAACTCGCGGTAGGTGGGCAGGTAGGACTTGGGGGCGACACCCAGGACGCGACCGCGGTGCAGGACGACGGCGCAGTTGTAGAGGCGTCCGTCACGGTCGAGCGGGGCACCGACGACGACGAGCGGACGAAGGTCGGCCGTCGCCTCGGCGAGGCGCGCGATGGCGTCGTCGACGGCGTCGAGGAGGGGGTCCTGCAGGAAGAGGTCGTCGATCGCGTAGCCGGACAGGCACAGCTCGGGGAAGATCGCGAGCGCGACACCCTCGTCGTGCAGGTCGCGCACCTGCTCGAGCACCGCGTCGGCGTTGCGGGCCGGGTCGGCGACGGTGATCGGGAGGGTGCAGGCCGCGACGCGCGCGAAGCCCTGGGCGTACGCACTCCAGAAGTCCATGGCCCCAGTCAATCGCACCGCGGCTGTGACGCGAGCCTCGCCGGGAACCGGGTGCGTCGGGCACCCTGTCTCCTACACTTGGTAGTAGTCCGAGGCGGGTGCCGACCGACCCGGGAACCCGAGAGAGGTGACGACGATGAACACGACCGAGAGCCCGGTGCACGAGCTGCATCCCGAGGAGAGCTGGGAGTTCCTCCGCGCCCACGAGTTCGGGCGCCTGGCCTACCACCTCGCCGACGAGGTCCACCTCGTCCCGATCAACTACGCCGTCGCCGACCACCGGCTGCTGTTCCTCACCGCCGAGGGCAGCAAGCTGCTCGGCGTCGCCATGAACCGCGACGTCGCCTTCGAGGTGGACGACTTCGAGGACGAGCGCGCGACGAGCGTCATCTGCCGCGGTCGTGCCCACGAGCTGACCGGCGACACGACGTGGGCCATCGAGCAGCTGCCGCTTCGCCCGTGGGTCGACACCCCGAAGACGGTCGTCGTCGAGATCACCGTCGACGAGATCACCGGCCGTCGCTTCGACCTGCACCGCCCCTGGCTGCACGCGCGCGTCGAGCCCTGAGCCGACGCGTCCGCCCGAGGAGTGCGGACTTCCCGCACGGGTGCGTCACGCAGGACCCACCCCTGACGGAAGCCCGCACCTCTGGGCGTGCGGCGCCGTCGGCGTCAGCCGACGGCGTCGCGGGCCCGGGTGAAGGCGTCGACGCACGCGCGGACGTCGTCCTCGGAGTGCGCCGCCGAGAGCTGGACGCGGATGCGCGCCTTGCCCCGGGGCACCACGGGGTAGGAGAACGCGATGACGTAGACGCCGTCGCCGAGCATGTGGTCGGCGACCTGGGCGGCCCGGCGGGCGCCGTCCTCGCCCGGGAACATGACCGGGCGGATGGGATGCGTGCCGGGCAGCAGCTCGAAGCCCGCGTCGGTCATGAGCGAGTGGAACAGCTCGGTGTTGCGGCGCAGCACCTCGCGCTTCTCGGCCGAGCCGGCGACGAGCTCGAGCGCCGCCATCGAGCCGGCAGCCACGGCCGGGGCGACCGAGTTGGAGAAGAGGTAGGGCCGCGACCGCTGGCGCAGCAGGTCGACGATCTCGCGGTGGCTCGAGACGTAGCCGCCGGAGGCACCGCCGAGCGCCTTGCCGAGGGTCCCGGTGAGGATGTCGACGCGGTCCTGCACGCCGAACAGCTCGGGCGTGCCGCGACCGCCGTCCCCGACGAAGCCGACGGCGTGCGAGTCGTCGACGAACACGAGCGCACCGAACTCGTCGGCGAGGTCGCAGATCTCGTCGAGGGGCGCGTACGAGCCGTCCATCGAGAAGACGCCGTCCGTGACGACGACCGTGCGCCGGGCGCCCGCCGCGGCCGCCGCCTCGAGCTGTGCACGCAGGTCGGTCATGTCGGCGTTCCGGTAGCGGTAGCGCATGGCCTTCGACAGGCGGACGCCGTCGATGATCGACGCGTGGTTGAGCTCGTCGCTGATGATGGCGTCCTCGGCGCCGAAGAGCACCTCGAAGACGCCGCCGTTGGCGTCGAAGCACGACGAGTAGAGGATCGTCGCCTCGGTGCCGAGGAACTGGCTGATGGTGCGCTCGAGGTCGGTGTGCAGCGTCTGCGTGCCGCAGATGAACCGCACCGACGCCATGCCGAACCCCCACTGGTCGAGGGCTGCCTGGGCGGCGCCGACGATGGCCGGGTCGTCGGCCAGACCGAGGTAGTTGTTGGCGCAGAAGTTGAGCGCCTCGGCCTTGAGGGTCGTCACGTGGGCCGACTGGGGTGAGGTCAGCTCGCGCTCGTTCTTGTAGAGGCCGGCGTCCTCGATCTCGTGCAGGGTTGCTGCGATCTCGTCCTTGACCGATCCGTACATGGTCGTCCTTCGCGCGTCGGCGGGCGGTGGCGTCCCTCAGCGTATTGCCGCACGCCCGGGCTAGCGTGGGCGGGTGGACGCGGACGAGGCCAGGGAGCGCTTCGCCACGGCGCGGGTCGCGCGCCTCGCGACGACCGGGCCGGACGGCGCGCCACACCTCGTGCCCGTCGTCTTCGCCGTCGTCGGTGACGTCGTGTGGTCGGCCGTCGACGACAAGCCGAAGTCGACGCGCGCGCTCCGGCGCCTGGCGAACATCGCGGCGCACCCGCGCGTCAGCCTCCTCGTCGACCACTACGAGGAGGACTGGACGAGCCTGTGGTGGGTCCGAGCCGACGGCACGGCGCGCGTCTTCGAGGGCGACGACGCCGCCGTGGGCGAAGGGCGCGACGCGCTGGTGTCCCGCTACCCCCAGTACGCCGAACGGATGCCCGCCGGGCCGTACGTCGCGGTCCACGTCACCGTGTGGCGCGGCTGGTCGGCCCGCTGACGACGGCCCCCGCGGCCTCTGACGACGGCCCCCGCGGCCTCAACGCAGGTCGTACCGCGCGTACGTCGTCCCGCCGCCGAAGGTGCGGGCGTCGGTGAGCCGCAGCTCGATCCGGACCCCGGTCGGCAGGAACGGCGTCCCTCCTCCGACGACGTGCGGCACGCGGAGCACGGCCAGCTCGTCGACGACGCCGGCTCGCAGCGCCCGGGCCGCGAGCGTCGGCCCGCCGACGCTGACGTCGCGCGGCTGCCGCCGCACCCAGGCCCGGACGGCCGGCGGGTCGAACGACCGCTCGAGGCGCGTCCGCGGCGCGGTGACGGCTCCCAGCGTCGTCGAGTAGACGACCTTGTCGGCGGCCTGCCACACCAGCGCGTAGGCGTCCTCGACCGACCCCTCGGGGTCGGCGGTCGGGGCCGTGTCCCAGTACCGCATCACCTCGTAGAGCCGGCGACCGCACAGGTAGGTGCCGATGCCGCGCTCGAGCTCGTTGACGAAGGCGTGCACCTCGGCATCGGGCGCCGCCCAGTCGAACGCACCGGACGCGTCGGCGACGTAGCCGTCGAGCGAGCAGATGGCCGTGTAGACGAGACGTCCCATGCGTCGACTGTGCCACGCCGGCACGCTCACCGGGCGGTGCCGGACGGGCTCGGCTCGGCGCGAAGCCCGTTGCGGCACTACAGTGGCGGGGTTTGCGCTGCCCACGAGGCCGCGCGAACGATGCCCTCCCACCCGGACGCCAGGACCTCCCGTGCACCGACGACTCGCCCTCAGCTGCGCCACCGCAGCGACCGTTCTCGCCCTCGCCGCCTGCGGCGACGGCGGCCCGAGCGCGACGAAGCAGGTGGCGAGCGCGCACCCGACGTGGATCACGGTGGCCCAGGTGGTGTGCCCGCCCGGGTCCGACGCCACGGGGTCCGTCGACGAGCACGAGGTCGCCTGCACCAGCGCAGACGGCCGGCACGTCGGGGCGACGTTCTACGACAAGGCCGTCGACCTCGACCGGACCGTCAGCACCTTTCGATGCAGGACCGGGGTCAAGTCGATCTCGGGCGACGACTGGCTCGTGCCCGTCGTGGCCGACGACGCCACGGCCGCAAAGCTGCTCGACGCCGGCGGCATCAACCTCTGCTGACCGTCGGGCGCCGGACAGGGCGTCGGACAGGGCGCGGTGCGGACTCGGGCGAACCGGATGTATCAGGGCCTCGACAGGAGGACTCTGGGAGGTGGGGCCCCACCCTGCCCCGTGCGCTCGGCGGAAGGAGCTCGACATGGCCCGGCGCGCCCTGCTCATCGGCATCGACCACTACGCGATCCCGGGGGCCGACCTCCGCGGATGCGTCAACGACGTCGAGCTCGTCGCCGGCGTCCTGCGCGACCTCTACGACGTCCCGGACGAGTCCCTCACGCTGCTCACCGACGCGAAGGCCACGAAGGCCGCGATGCAGGAGGCGATCGCCGGTCTCGTCGACGGCGCCGTCCCCGGCGACGTCCTCTACCTCCACTACTCGGGGCACGGCTCCAACGTTCCCGACACGAGCGGCGACGAGTCCGACGGCCGCGACGAGATCCTGTGCCCCCACGACCTCGACTGGGACGACCCCCTCACCGACGACTGGCTGCGCGCGACGTTCGACCGACTCGACCCGGCCGCCAGCCTCACCGTCGTCATGGACTGCTGCCACTCCGGCACGAACACCCGCGAGCCCCTGCCGCCGCCCGGGCTGGCGCAGCCGGAGGTCGTCGAGCGGTTCCTGCCCAACCCCGGCGACGAGGAGCGCGGCGGGGCCCACACCGGCACGCCGCGGCGCTCCCGCCGTCGACGGGACGGCGACGTGCACGAGGTGGACATCGTCGAGACGCTCGTCAGCGGCTGCCGCGACACGCAGACGTCGGCGGACGCGCGGATCGGCAGCTCGTACAACGGCGCCTTCACGTACTACCTCGTCCGGGCGCTGCGCGAGAGCCCGACGTCGTCCTACCGCGACGTGCACCGCCGCACCCTGACCGGGCTGCGCGGCCTGTACCCGCAGGTGCCGCAGCTCGAGGGACGCGGCGCCCGCCTCGACGCCGCCTTCCTCTCCCCGGCGGGGTGACGCCGTGCCCCCGCTCGACGGGCCCGCCCCGACGCCGCAGGGGGTCCCCGCGACGCTGCCGACGACCGCTCCCGTCACCTCCACCACCCCGGCACCGCCCACCTCCGTCCCGCCCGACCCGCGACCGCGGCCGCTCGTCCACGTCGCGCACGGCGACCTGCGCTTCGCCCGCAACCACCTCCTCGTCGGCCACTACGCGGGCAGCACGCTCGTCGGTGGCGAGGCCGCGCTCGACCAGCTGCTCGACGGGCGCCTCGCGCGCGCAGCCATGCTCGGCATCTATCCCGGTGCGCTCGAGACCTGCCAGGTCTTCACCGACCCCGACAAGTGGTCGACACCGCCCGGTGCGGTCGTCGCCGGCCTCGGCCCGATCGGGCAGCTGAGTGCGGCGGCGCTGGCCCGGGCCGTCGCTCACGCGGCCCTGACCGCCGCCCTGGGTCACCTGTCGATCGCCCGGCCACGCAAGGCTGCTCGCCGGACGTCGGGCGTGCTGCAGATGCGGCTGTCGAGCCTGCTGATCGCGACGGGCGCCGGTGGCCTCGCGGTGCGTGACAGCGTCCAGGCGCTGCTCACCGGCATCCAGCGGGCCAACGACCGGCTCGCCGACACGGGCATGGGCGTGCACATCTGCGACGTCGAGCTCATCGAGCTGTGGCAGGACCGGGCCCTCCAGGCGCTGGACGCGGTCGAGGCCTCGATGTCGACCGGTGAGCTGGCCGACTGCTTCGAGCTCGACCCGCGGCTGCGCGAGCTGCCCGGGCGGCAGCGTCGGCTCGTCTTCAGCGAGCGTGACGGGTGGTGGCAGCAGGTCCGCGTCCGGGGCGAGTCGGACGGGTCGCTGTCCTTCGAGACGTCGCTCGGCCGAGCCGGCACGCCGTCCCGGACCGTGGGCACGCAGCGGGTGCTCGTCGACCGGCTCGTCGAGTCGCTCGTCGACACGCCGGCGCCCGACGCGGTCTCGGCGCACACGCTCTTCGAGCTGCTCTTCCCCAACGACCTCAAGGCGCAGGCACCCGACACCGACAACGTCGTCCTCGTCGTCGACCCCGGCTCGGCCCACTTCCCGTGGGAGCTGCTCGACGACCGCGGGGCCGACCGGTCCGGCGACGGCGAGCGGCGCCCACCCCTCGGGGTCCGCCGCGGGCTCGTGAGACAGCTCGAAGGCACCTCGATGCGCAGCCACGTGCTGTCCGCCACGACCGGCCGGGCGCTGGTCGTCGGCGACACCGAGAGCGGCCTCGGGCCGCTGCCCGCTGCGCAGTCGGAGGCACGGGCCATCGCAACCACGTTGCAGGGCAAGGGGTTCGAGTGTGACCCCCTCATTGCGGCGTCGGGTGCCCAGGTCGTGCAGGGCCTGTTCGACGGCGCCTACCGCATCGTCCACCTGGCCGGGCACGGCGTCTTCGAGTGGCCCGTGCGCGGCACGGGCGACGGCGCGTCCGAGCCGACGAAGGTCACCGGCATGGTCCTCGGTGGTGGCATGTTCCTCACGGCCGGCGAGATCGGGCAGCTGCGACAGGTGCCCGAGCTCGTCTTCGTCAACTGCTGCCACCTCGGTGCGGTGCCCGAGAGCGGCGCCGTCGCGCCGACGCTCGGGGGCCGCTACCACCGGCTCGCCGCGAGCATCGCGACCGAGCTCATCGACATCGGTGTGCGGGTCGTCGTCGCGTGCGGCTGGGCCGTCGACGACGAGGCCGCAGCGACCTTCGCGACGACGTTCTACGACGCCATCCTCGCCGGCGAGACGTTCGGCGACGCCGTGACCCGGGCCCGCGCGGAGACGTGGAGCCAGCACCCCGACGTCAACACGTGGGGCGCCTACCAGTGCTACGGCGACCCGGACTACCGCCTCGTCCGCGAGGGCGTCGAGCTGACGACCGGAGCGACACGCAGCCTGGCCAGCACCGAGCAGGCCCGCGTCGAGATCGAGAACCTCGGCCAGTCGGTCGACGTCAGCCGCGACACGAACTACGGGCTGCGCCGGCTGCGCACGCTCGTCGACCGGCTCGACGCGTGCGACCTGTCCGACGCCTCGCTCCAGGTGCTCATCGCCCGCACCTACAACAAGT
>NZ_JBPGXG010000165.1:0-9285 GCF_056755255.1 Monashia sp. HAY1-5C
GCGGTCGTGTAGCTGTGCGTCGCGGTGGCCGAGGTGGAGGTGCCGGTGATGGTGCCGTCGCCGAAGTCGAAGGCGTAGGACAGCGTCTGCCCCTGCGGGTCCGTGGAGGCCGAGGCGTCGGCGGTGACCGCGAGCGGTGCCGTGCCGCTGGACGGGGTCACGGACAACGAGGCCGTCGGCGGCCGGATCGCCGCGGAGACACTGACCGTCTTCTGGGCGGTCGCGGTCAGGCCGGAGGTGTTGGTGACCGTGACGACGACCGTGTAGCTGCCGGCGGTCGTGTAGCTGTGCGTCGCGGTGGCCGAGGTGGAGGTGCCGGTGATGGTGCCGTCGCCGAAGTCGAAGGCGTACGACAGCGTCTGCCCCTGCGGGTCCGTGGAGGCCGAGGCGTCGGCGGTGACCGCGAGCGGTGCGATGCCGCTCGACGGGCTGACGGACAGGGCGGCGGACGGCGCGCGGGGCGGTGGCGGCGGTGCCGACACCAGCACCGACTTCTGGTCGGTGGCGGTCAGGCCGGAGGTGTTGGTGACCGTGACGACGACTGAGTAGCTCCCGGCCGAGGCGTACGTGTGCGTCGCCGTGGCTGTCGTCGACGCGGGCACCGTGGTGCCGTCACCGAAGTCGAAGGCGTACGACAGGGTCTGCCCCTGCGGGTCGGTCGACGCCGAGGCGTCGGCCGTGACGGCCAGCGGCGCGGTGCCGCTCGACGGTGTCAGGCTCAGCGATGCCGTCGGCGCCTTGAGCGGCGGGGGCGGAGTTGCGACGCTGACCGTCTTGTGGTCGCTCGACGCCAGGCCCGACGTGTTCCGCACCGTCACGGTGAGTGTGTAGCTGCCCGCCTCGGTGTAGGTGTGCGTCGCCGTCGCGCTCCCCGACGCCGGCGCGGTGGCGCCGTCACCGAAGTCGAACGCGTACGACAGCGTCTGCCCCTGCGGGTCGGTCGAGGCCGACGCGTCGGCCGTGACGGCCAGCGGTGCCGTGCCCGTCGAGGGGCTCACGGCCAGCGAGGCGACCGGTGGCTGGACCGGTGGTGGCGGTGCCGTGACCGACACGGTCTTGGCCGCGCTGTCGCTGAGGCCGGAGGTGTTCGTCACGGTGACGGTGACCGTGTAGCTCCCGGCCGAGGCGTACGTGTGGGTGGCGGTCGAGGTCGTCGACGCGGGCACCGTCGTGCCGTCACCGAAGTCGAACGCGTACGAGAGCGTCTGCCCCTGCGGGTCGGTGGAGGCCGACGCGTCGGCGGTCAGGGCCAGCGGGGCCGTCCCGCTCGACGGCGTGGCCGTCAGCGACGCCGACGGCGGCTGGACGACGGGCGGTGACGTGACGCCGACCGTCGCGGTCGTGGAGCTGCTGAGGCCGCTGCTGTTGCGCACGGTGACCTTCGCCGTGAACGTGCCGACGGTGGTGTAGACGTGGGTCGCGGTGGGCGAGGCCTGAGCGGCCAGCGTCGTACCGTCACCGAAGTCGAACGCGTAGCTCAGGCTCTGGCCCTGCGGGTCGCGCGAGGCCGACGCGTCGGCGGTGACCGACAGCGGGGCGGTGCCGTTGGCCGGCGTCATGACGAGGCTTGCGGTCGGCGGCTGCACCGGTGGCGGCGGTGCGGCGACGGCGACCGAGCCGCTCGCGGTGCCCACGAGCCCGGAGGTGTTCCGGGCGGTCACGGTGACCGTGTAGGTGCCGGCGGACTGGTAGGTGTGGGCTGCGGTGGGGGACGACTGCGCGGGCAGGGTCGTGCCGTCACCGAAGTCGAACGCGTACGAGAGGGTCTGGCCCTGCGGGTCGGTCGACGCGGAGGCGTCGGCGCTGACGGCGAGCGGAGCCGTACCGCTGGTCGGGGTCAGCGTCAGCCGCGCGACCGGTGGCTGGACCGGTGGCGGCACGTCGGGCTGGAACTCGTACGCGCCGAGGTCGTCGTAGAGCCGCGGCCCGGCCGCGAAGGTGTTGGCGACGTTGGGGTCGCGGACGCGGGGGTAGCCGAGGATGTCGGTGGCCTGGGCTCCGGGCACGCCGCTGTCGCCGCGGTCGATGGCCGGCGACCCCTCGCGCAGCGAGAGGTCCCACGTGCCGACGTTGCTGAACTTGGCGTCCGCCTGGACGCCGGCGGCCTCCTGCCCGGAGGCAGCGCGCATCGCGCTCAGGCTCGTGTACGTCGTGCCCCAGGCGTACATGACGCCGCTCTTGCTGAGGTAGACGAGGTTGTGGTCGACGAGCGTGCTGTTCTGGGCGCCGTCCCAGACGCCGATGTTGCCCGCGCGGCGCGCGCACGCGATGCCGGCATAGGCCGGGTAGACGGCGTTGTCGACGGCGATGTTGTTGGCGATCTGGTAGCTGCCCGCGGACGTGCCCTCGAGGTTGATGCCGGTGGTGCAGTTGCGGTACACGGTGTTGCCCACGATGGTCCCGCCGGTGACGTTGAGGTTGTCGATGCCGTGGTCGCCGTTGTTGTACGTGACGTTGAGGGTGACGAGGTTGTTGTTGCCGCCGGTGTAGAGCTGGATGCCCGTGTCCTCGTTGTCGTGGGTGACGTTCCTCGAGATGACGTTGCCCGGGCTCGTGACGTTGATGCCGTTGGCGTTGCGCTGCCAGCCCTGGGCGTTGAAGCTCGACTGGTTGTTGGTCACGGTGTTCCCGGTCGAGGTGTTCGTGACGTAGATGCCGGTGTCGCTGTTGTGGTTGGTGTTGTTGTCGGCGACGAGCGAGCTGTTCGTCGCGCGGATGCTGATGCCGGGTGCGGTCGCCCCCTGGGCCTGTCGCCCCGTGTTGGTGACGGTGTTGCCTCGGATGGTGACGTGGTCGCTCTTGGTCACGTAGATGCCGTCGCCCGTCGTTCCCGTGAAGGTGAGGTTGGACAGCTCGATGTAGCTCCTCGTCGACAGGTACGCGCCGTTGGTCACGCCGGTGCCGATGACGGGGCTGCGGCCCGGCCAGCTCGTGATGGTGATCGGCGCGCTCGCGGTGCCCGAGACCGACGGCTTGACCGTCTCCGCGTAGGTGCCGTCACCGATGTAGAGCGCGTTGCCGGCCTGCAGTCGGCTGACGCCCTTGGTGATCGTGCAGAACGGCGTGCTCGACGTGCCGTTGCCCGAGTCGGTGCAGACAGGGCTGGTCTTGTCGACGTAGTAGTCGGTCGCCACGGGCAGGACCGGCGGCGTGCCGATGACGAACTCGTCCATGACGCTTCCCGCGACGCAGGCCATGTCCTCCTTCGTCGTCGACTCGTCGCACACGGCCTGCAGCTTGAGGCCGGTCGACCCGACGTCGACGCGCAGGTGGGACAGGTGGAAGGCCCGGAACGCGGTGCGCGGGTCGGTGCTGGTCCACGGCGTCTCGAGCGACGACGGCGCGCCGACGGTGACGTGCGTGACGCCCTGGATCGGCTGGAAGCGCTCGTAGTCGTGGGAGTGGCCGTTGATGTTGAGGACGTACTTGCTGTAGGACTGCCCGAACCCGTCGAGGATCGAGGCGATGCCCGCTTCGCCGGGGTGGTAGCCGGTCGAGTAGGCGGGCCGGTGGCCGTACGTGACGATGTACTTGATGGTGGGGTCGTCCTGCGCCTGCCGCATCAGGGGTCCGGCCTTGGACTGCCAGTCGCTCCAGGCACCCGTCCAGGGTTCGGGGTAGGCGATGAACCGGACCGGACCGGCGTCGAACCAGCCCCAGTCGTTGCCGCCGGCGGAGATGGCCGGCGACCCGGGGGAGGCGGCCGCGTTCGGCATGAGGAGCCGGCCCTTGTAGTTGCGCAGGTCGTCCGAGCCGGCCACGTCGTACTCGTGGTTGCCCCAGGCAGGCATGTACGCCACGCGGGTGCTCCAGCGCATGACGTCGTTGAAGTGCTGGTGCACGGCGTCCATCGTCGTGCCGTTGGCGTACGTCAGGTCGCCGACCATGAGCACGAACGACGGGTCGTCGGAGGTGATGTTGTCGAGGGTCGCCCCCAGCTTGGAGAAGTTGACGGTGTCGCCGACGTCACCGATGGCATCGAACCGGAAGCTCGAGGTCGGCGGCGCGTGGAAGGTGTAGTCGGGTCCGCCGCCGATCGAGTAGTGGTAGGTCGTGCCCGGCACGATGCCGTCCAGCTCGAGCTGCCAGAAGGGCCCGGGGGAGTCCCACGGCGTCCATCCGGGGGCCACGCCGGTCGCGGTCTGCCCGTACGTGCTGCTGGTGCCCCACCGCACGTCGTTCGCGCTGCCGCGCCAGTCGAGGGCGACCGACGTCGACCCGGTGAAGGTGTAGTGCACCTCGTCCACCGAACCGGCGGCCCAGCCGGGCTGCATCGGTCCCCCCACGAGGAGCGCCAGCGCGGCGACGATGGCGGGCGGCAGCAGGCGGGCGAGCCACCGTCCCCGCCGGTGCCGGTTCAGGGCAGGAGACGCTGACGACCCCGGGTTCATGGGCTGACGGTAGGTCCGGCCACGAGGGCGGTCGACCCGCCCACGGACGAGCCGTGACTACGTCAGCGGCTGTAGCCCCTCAGACCCAGCTCGGGAACCACATCCGGGCCTGCCACTCCGTCAGCGGGATGACGTCGGCGACGTAGATCGGGTGGAAGAACGCGAACAGGGCCATCGTCAGGAGGACGAACCCGCCGATGACGCCCAGACCGACGCGTCGACGCGTGACGGACGCCTCGCGCCCGCCCATGACCATCCCGAGGACGTACACGCAGGCGAGGACGACCCATGGCACGAACGCGACCTCGTAGAAGGAGTAGATCGTGCGGTTGCCGAGGAAGAACCACGGCAGGTAGCCCGAGAAGAGGCCGCAGAGCACGGCGCCGGCCCGCCAGTCGCGACGCAGGGCCCACATGAACAGCAGGACGAGAATCGCGACCGTCGCCGTCCACCAGATCGACACGGTGCCGATCGAGGTGATGGCCTTGCTGCACTGGTCGACGAGGCAGCCGTCCGAGCCCTTCTTCGGGCCCTCGTAGTAGAACGACGTGGGCCGGCCCTGGATGAGCCAGGACCAGGGGTTGGTCTGGTACGGGTGCGAGGACGTGATCGCCTGGGTCGAGGCGTACATCTGCTGGTGGTAGGCCCACAGCGAGCGCCACCAGTCCGGCAGCCACGCGTACCGGGTGTCGGGGTTCGTGGCGCCCCACGTGCGGAACGAACCGCCCTGCGTGAGGATCCAGCCCGTCCAGCTGCCGACGTAGGTGAGCACCGCCGTCACGACGAGCTGGACGAACGCGAACGGGCCGTCCTTGACCAGCGCCCCGACCCCCCAGCCGCGGACACCGGCCGCGCGGCGGGCGCCGACGTCCCAGAGGACGGTGAGCAGGCCGAACCCGACGAGGAAGTAGAGGCCGGACCACTTGGTGCCGGCCGAGAGCCCGAGCATGACGCCGGCGACCCAGCGCCAGGGCCGCCAGCCGAGCCAGGGGCCGAGCCATGACGTCGCGGCACGCGGCCGGTCACCCACCTTGCGCGCCAGCACCTCCCGCGCCCGGTCCCGGTCGAGGAGCAGCGCCCCGAAGGCGGCGAGCCCGAAGAACATGACGAAGATGTCGAGCAGGCCGGTGCGGGAGTGGACGAAGTGGTGCCCCTCGAAGGCGAGCAGCGCTGCCGCGACGGTGCCGAGCAGGTCGGAGCGGAAGAGCCGTCTCGCAATACGTCCGAGCATGAAGATCGAGATGGTGCCGGCGAGGGCCACGGCGAAGCGCCAGCCGAAGGAGTTGAGGATGCCGAAGGGGACCTCGCCCCAGCCGATGAGCCACTTGCCGACCGGCGGGTGCACGACGAAGTCGCCCTCGGTGCCGTAGACCATCGGGTCGTTGGCGGTGAAGTGCTGGTCGACCTGGTTGGCCTGCTGCAGCACGTCGTCGTTCTTCATCTCGAACCAGAACAGGACCATCGACCAGCCCTGCTTGACGTAGTACGTCTCGTCGAACACGAGCTGGTGCGGCGCCCCGACGTGCCAGAAGCGCATGAAGCCGCCGACGAGCGTGAAGAACAGCGGTCCGGCCCAGCCGAGCCAGGCGATGCGTCCGGCGACACGTCGCCTCAGGCGGAAGTCGTCGGCCGGGTCCCCGAGCAGGCGGACGCGCACCTGTCGGGTCGAGTTCATGCGCGCCATCGTATGCAGTGCCCCTGGGTGCGACGGGCCGGGAGTCAGAGGGAGATGCCGCGGGCGCGGAGCACCGAGTACCCGACGAAGGCGACGACGTCGAGGACCGTGTGGCACACGACGAGGGGCATGACGCGCCGGGTCCGGACGAAGACGAGGCCGAGGAGCAGGCCCATGGCGATGTTGCCGACGAACCCGCCGAAGCCCTGGTAGAGGTGGTAGGTGCCGCGGGTCACGGCGGAGGCGGCGATGACGAGGGGCCAGGCCCACCCGACCTGGCGCCACCGGGTGAAGAGGTAGCCGACCATGACGACCTCCTCGAGCACGGCGTTGCCGACGGCGGCGAGCACGAGCACCGGCCCGGACCACCACACGGCCTCGAGGTTGGCGGCCGACACGGTCGTGTTGACCCCGAGCGCGCGGGCGAGGAGGTAGAGACCGAGGCCGGGGACGCCGATGACGGCGGCGAGGCCGACACCGCGGAGCAGGTCGCGCCGGGGCTCGGTGCGGTCGAGCCCGAGGAACCGGGCGGCCCGGACCGCGGAAGCCGGGCGGCGCACGTGGTCGAGCAGGTAGAGGGCGAGGACCACGGGCACGAGCGGCAGCAGGATGTTGGCCAGCTGGTAGGCGAGGTCGAGCCAGGGCCGGTCCGGCGTGGCCGACTGGTTCATCGCGGTCGTCTGCTGCGACAGCGGCACGGCCCGGGTCAGCTTCTCGATGATCGACAGCACGGCGTACACAGCCGACGACCCGAGGCTGACGCCGAGGACGAGGAGGGTCTCGCGCCGCAGCCCGTGTCGCGCAACGGGGTCGTCGACGGTGACCGGGTCCCAGGGCGAGGGGCGCGAGAGCAACCGCGTCAGGAGGCCCGGGGTCGACATGGCGTCACTGTAGCCACGCAGCAGCTGCGGTCGGAGGGCACGACGCGGTGCGCGGGTACGGTCAGCGCGTGGCGTTGCTCTCCGGCTGGCAGCGCGGCGAGCACGCCGCGGACGGGTTCACCCATCCCGTCTACGAGCGCGGCTCAGGGCCGGGCATCGTCCTCGTGCACGAGAGCCCCGGCCTCACGCCGGAGGTCGTCGAGCTCGGCGACCAGCTGGCCGGTGACGGCTTCACCGTGGCGATGCCGCACCTGTTCGGCTCCGCGCACGCCCCGCCGCGCACGTGGGAGGCCGTCCGCGTCGTGCCACGGCTGTGCGTGACGCGCGAGTTCACCATGGTCGCGGTGGGCCGCACCGCGCCGCTCGCCGGTTGGCTGCGCAGCCTCGCCCGCGACCTGCACGCACGCGCCGGCGGCGTCGGCGTGGGCGCTCTGGGCATGTGCCTCACCGGCGGCTTCGCGCTCGCGATGATGGTCGACCCCGTCGTCGTGGCGCCCGTCGTCGCCCAGCCCGCCGTGCCGCTGCCGCTCGGGCCGCGGCGGGCGGCCGACCTCAACCTCGGGGCCTCCGACCTCGCGGCCGTCCGACGCCGGGTCGCGGACGGGTGCCCGGTGCTCGGCCTGCGCTACCGCGGCGACTGGGTCACCGGGACGCGCTTCGACACGCTGCGGCGCGAGCTGGGTGAGGGCTTCCTCGCAGTCGAGCTGGACGGCGCGGGGCACTCCACGCTCACCGACCACCGGCACCCCGAGGCGGTCGCCGCGGTGCGCCGTTTCTTCCGCGAGCGACTGCTCGAGATCCACTGAGCCGCAGCCATCTTCGTGGCTTCATTCGTGGTGGTGTCGAAATGCGCTGGCTCCCTTGGTGACTCGCGTCTAGCGTCGTCGTCATGACGACCTCGCCCCTGCGCCGCGCCCTGCGCGACCGCCTCACCACCGCCATGCGCGAGCGTGACCGGGACCTCGTGTCGGCGCTGCGGTCGACGCTCGCCGCCCTCGACAACGCGGAGGCCGTGCCGCTCCGCGACGCGTCCGGGGTCGGGCGGCCCCTCACCTCGTCCGAGCACGTGGCCGGCGCGGCCATCGGCGTCGGGGCGGCCGAGGTCGAGCGCCGGGTGCTCGGGCGCGGCGACGAGCGAGCGGTCGTCGCCGACGAGGTCGCGGGCCTGCGCGAGGCGGCGGGGCACCGGCGTCGGGCGGGCGACACGTCCGGTGCGGAGGTCGCGGAGGCGGCGGCCCGGCTGCTCGAGGGCGTCCTGGCGTCCGCCGGCTGACGCGGCGACGCCGCCACCCCGAGGCCCGCCCTCGGCCGTCCACAGGCGCCGGGGGACAACCTGTGCACATAGCAGCTCCGGGTGTGGACGAGCGTCGCGATGCTGTGGACGACACGCGATCGTCCTGTGTACCGAGACTTTCTTGCACGAAAACCCTTGTGGGACAGCCTCGTACCGGATAGAAATCTCTCACGCCCTCCTCCGGGAGAGCGGGACGGGACGGGGACGATGGTCCGTACGGTGGGGTGACCCACTGCGCCAGCCGGGTGACGGGGCTGGTGGGACCAGAGGAACCGAGCCGCCGGCCGGGAGCGTCACCACGACCGGTCGCCCAGAAGGGCCCTTGGGACTCATACTCCCAAGGGCCCTTCGCCTGTCGCTGGCTCGGCTCTCCCGGCTCAGGCCTGCGTCGCCACCGGGGGACGCCACGGCTTGAGCCACGGCGTGTCCGGCCAGCCCTCGCGCCCGGCGACGAGCTCGTACATCGTCGCGCCGTCGATGGACTCCCGGACGATGTCGGCGTGCCCGGCGTGGCGGGCGAGCTCCTCGACCAGGTGCAGCGCCACCCAGCGCACGGACCACGCCTCCAGGTCCCGGGGGAACCACGGCGCGTCCCGCGGCACGGGGACCGCGGCGTCGAGGTCGGCGGTGCGCAGCACCTCGCGCGTCACGTCGCCCTGGGCGGCGAGGGCGGCGAGGAGCGAGTCGAGGGTGTCGGAGTCGGTGACGCGGAAGTCGTCGCCCCAGGCCGCGGCCTGCTCCTCGACCGAGGCGTCGGGCGGTGCCGGGGCCCCGGGCGCCGCGGCGATGCGCTCGACCCAGCCGCGTTCGCACCTCGTGACGTGCTTGACGAGTCCCCCGATCGACAGGGTTCCGGCGGTGGGGGTGAGGCGGATCTGCTCCTCGGTCAGGCCGTAGGCGGCCGAGGCGAAGGCGTCGCGCTGCTGGTCGATGTAGGCGATGAGGCCGTCGCGCTCGTCGACGACGGGGGGAACCTGTGCGGGCATGGGGCTGTCTCTTATACACATCTGACGCTGCCGACGACGGAGAGAGTGTAGATCTCGG
>NZ_JBPGXG010000166.1:0-9202 GCF_056755255.1 Monashia sp. HAY1-5C
AAGCCACATCCCATTCGGAGGTTCTCGTTCATTCAAGCAGGCTCGCTGCTACCAACCTCATGGCCGGGTACACCTAGCGCAGGCCCTGTCGGCCCGCCCGTCGACAGGCCGCGTCGTTACCGAAACTTGACCTGACGGCCGGTCGTCGGTCACTGTGGACGACTGTTGGCCGGCTGCAGCCCCGCATCGACCTCGTCCCGACGCCGCGACGAGGGCTGTTCGAGAGCGCGTTGCACCCGGGACGTTCGACGTTCGGAGTGTTTTGGTTTCGCGCAATCTCAAGGTCCTCGCCCTCGCCGGCGCGGCCGTCGTGCTCACCAGTGGCGCGGTCGGCGCAGCGCAGCTCGACAAGGCCGTGACCCTCTCGGTCGACGGCAAGACCACCGCAGCCCACGTGTTCGGCAGCACCGTCGGTGACCTCCTCGACTCCGAGGGCATCACCACCAAGCCCGGCGACGTCGTCGTCCCGGCTGCCGACAGCCCGCTCAGCGACGGCGAGACGGTGACCGTCCGGTACAGCCGCCTGCTGACCCTGACCATCGACGGCAAGCAGCGCCAGATCCGCACGACCGAGACCACGGTCGACGGAGCCCTGCTCGCCCTCGGCCTGCGCAGCGACGGTGCCCGCATCTCGGTGTCCCGCTCGCAGACCATCGGCCGTCAGGGCCTGTCCCTGACGATCGTGACCCCCAAGCCGGTCACCGTCGTCGCCGACGGCCGCACGACGACCAAGACCGTCGCCGCCGCCACCGTCGGCGAGGCCCTCAAGCAGCTCGGCGTCCACCTCGGCTCGACCGACCGGGTCACACCGGCTGCGACGACGCCGCTCACCGCCGGTACGACGATCCGCGTCCAGCGCGTCCAGCAGAAGTCGGCCACCGTCACCGAGACCATCGCCCACGGCACGACCAGGCGCAGCTCCTCGGACCTGTACACCGGCCAGACCAAGGTGCTGCGTGCCGGGAGCGACGGCACCCGCGTCGTCACGGTGCAGCGCACCGTCGTCGACGGCAAGGTCGTCGCCACCAAGCGCCTGTCCGCCAAGGTGACCAAGGCCCCGGTCGACCGCGTCGTCCTCGTCGGGACCAAGGCGCGGCCCACCACCTCGAGCACCTCGAGCACCTCGAGCGGCTCGACGGGTGGCTCCGGGGCCGCGATCAACCTGGCCCGCGCGTCGATGTGGGACTCGATCGCCCAGTGCGAGTCGAGCGGCAACTGGCACATCAACACCGGCAACGGCTACTACGGCGGTCTGCAGTTCCTGACCTCCACGTGGCTCGCCTACGGGGGCGACGACTTCGCCTCGCGCGCCGACCTCGCCTCGCGCGAGGAGCAGATCACGGTGGCCAACCGCGTCTACGCCGACAACGGCACGTCGCAGTGGAGCTGCGGCTGAGCCCACGGGCCGGCCGCGGCACCCGCGCACACGCCCGCTCGACCCCCTCGGGTCGGGCGGGCGTCGCCGTCCGGTGGCCGGGGTGGGCCATAGGGTGAGGCCATGGCGAAGAAGGACGCGACCGGGGCGGCCCAGGTCGACGACTCGGCGCTGCTCGGCCCGGCCCAGGTGCGGCAGCTCGCCGAGCGCCTCGAGGTCCGCCCGACCAAGCAGTGGGGCCAGAACTTCGTCGTCGACCCGAACACCGTGCGCAAGATCGTGCGCGTGGCGGGCGTCGGCCCCGACGACGTCGTCGTCGAGGTCGGTCCGGGGCTCGGTTCGCTGACCCTCGCGCTGCTGCCCGTCGTCCGGCAGGTCACCGCGGTCGAGGTCGACCCACGGCTCGCCGGCGCCCTGGAGGACACCGTGGCGCGTCTCCAGCCGCAGCACGCCGACCGGTTGCGCCTCGTCGCCGCCGACGCCCTCACCGTGACGAAGCTCCCGAAGCCGCAGCCGACCGCGCTCGTGGCCAACCTGCCGTACAACATCTCCGTCCCGGTGGTGCTGTCCTTCCTCCAGCACTTCCCGAGCCTCGAGCGCGTCCTCGTCATGGTCCAGCTCGAGGTCGCCGAGCGGCTCGCGGCCAGGCCGGGCAGCAAGATCTACGGGGTCCCGAGCCTCAAGGCCGCGTGGTACGCGGACGTCGAGCTGGCCGGACGCGTCGGACGAACAGTCTTCTGGCCGGCCCCTAACGTCGACTCCGGGCTCGTGTCGCTGCGCCGACGCACGCCCCCGGTGACGACGGCCACGCGGGAGGAGGTCTTCCGCTGCATCGACGCCGCCTTCCTCCAGCGGCGCAAGGCCCTGCGCGGCGCGCTCGCCTCGTGGGCCGGCTCGCCGGCGCTGGCGGAGGAGGCGCTCCGGGCGGCCGGCGTCGACCCTCGGGCGCGCGGGGAGCAGCTCGACATCGAGACGTTCGCCCGTATCGCCGCGGCGCGGCCGCAGGCCGGCTCGCCGTCGCCCTCGACGTCTCGGTCGACATCTCCCTCGCGGTCGCCGAAGGGTCGGTCGTCGAAGAAGAGCCGGTCGCACGAGTCCTCGACGCCGCCGGCCACGGACGACTGACCGGACCCATAGGGTGGGCGCATGACTGTCGCTCCGACCCTGCCGGGCGCGGTGACCGTGCGGGTCCCGGGCAAGGTCAACCTCGAGCTGCGCGTCGGCCCCTGCCGGGCCGACGGCTACCACTCGCTCGCGACCGTCTACCAGGCCGTCTCCCTGCACGACGAGGTGTCGGTGGCTCGCTGGGACGACTGGCAGGTCGTGCCCGCCGGCACGTACTCGGACCGCATCCCGACCGACGGCGACAACCTCGCCGTCCGCGCCGCCCGACTCGTCGCCGAGCGGTGGTCGGTCGACGAGTCCCTCTCGATCCGCATCGACAAGGACATCCCGGTGGCGGGCGGCATGGCGGGCGGCTCGGCGGACGCCGCCGCCACCCTCCTCGCCTGCGACCACCTGTGGGGCCTCGGCCTCGACCGTGACGAGCTCACCGAGCTCGCGTCCCTGCTCGGCAGCGACGTCCCGTTCCCGCTCGTGGGCGGCAACGCCATGGGGTCCCGGCGTGGCGAGCAGCTCGCACCGGTCCTGGCCCGCGGCACGTTCCACTGGGTCTTCGCCATCAGCGACACCGGCCTGTCGACGCCGCAGGTCTACGCCGAGTGCGACCGGCTGCGCGAGCGCGACGGCGTGCACGTCCCCGAGCCGCGGGTCAGCCCCGGCCTCATGGCGGCGTTGCGCTCCGGCGACCCCACGGCGCTCGGGGCCGCGCTGCACAACGACCTCGAGCCGGCCGCGTTCTCGCTACGCCCCCAGCTGCGCGAGCTGCGCGACGCGGGCGTCGAGTTCGGGGCGCTCGGCGGCGTCGTGTCGGGGTCGGGCCCGACCGTCGCGTTCCTCACCGAGAGCCACGAGGCCGCGCTCGACCTGTCGGTCTCACTGGCGGCCTCCGACCTGTGCCGCGACCTGCGTCGCGCCAGGGGCCCGGTCCACGGCGCCCAGGTCGTCACGAGCCCCCGCCCCGCCGACTGACCGCCGGCCGGCCCGCGTTCGCGGGGGCTCGTCGCGAGCGCATAGGGTCTGCTCCGATGGCCAACCTCGTCTCCCTCGAACGCGTCTCCCTCGTCTTCGGCACGACCCACGTCCTCGACGACGTCAGCATCGGTGTCCTCACCGGCGACCGCATCGGCATCGTCGGCGTCAACGGCGGTGGCAAGTCGACGCTGCTGCGCGTCATGGCGGGTCTGCAGGAGCCGGACTCGGGCCGCATCAGCAAGCAGGGCGGCCAGGGCGGCATCCGCGTCGGCATGCTGAGCCAGGACGACGCGCTGGACCCGGCGTGGACGGTCCGGGAGGCCGTCCTCGGCGACCGGCCGGAGCACGTCTGGGCAGGTGACCCCCGCATCCGCGACGTGCTCACCGGGCTGCTGGGTGGCATCGGTGCCGAGGCCATGGGCGGTCTCGACAGCCGCGTCGGCCCCAAGTCCGGCGGGGAGCGGCGGCGGCTGGCCCTGGCGCGCCTCCTCGTCGAGGACCCCGAGCTGCTCCTGCTCGACGAGCCGACCAACCACCTCGACGTCGAGGGCGTCGCCTGGCTCGCCGACCACCTGGCCCACCGTCGACCGCGCCCGGGCAACGCGACCGTCGCGATCACCCACGACCGCTGGTTCCTCGACGCGTACGCGACGGTGACGTGGGAGGTCGAGTCCGGTGGTGTCAGCTCGTTCGAGGGCGGCTACGCGGCCTACGTCCTCGCCAAGGCCGAACGGGACCGCCTCGCCGGCGTCGTGGCCGACCGGCGCGCCAACCTCATGCGCAAGGAGCTGGCCTGGCTGCGCCGCGGCGCGCCGGCCCGCACGAGCAAGCCGAAGTTCCGCATCGAGGCCGCCAACGCCCTCATCGCCGGCGAGCCGGAGCCCCGCAACAGCGTCGAGCTGGCGTCGTTCGCCACGCGTCGCCTCGGCAAGGACGTCATCGACCTCGAGGACGCGACCCTGACGGTCGGCGAGCCGCCGCATGCACGGACCCTGCTCGACCGCGTCACGTGGCGCCTGGCGCCGGGGGAGCGGGTCGGCATCGTCGGTGTCAACGGCGCCGGCAAGTCGACCCTCCTGCGCGCCCTGACCGGCGAGGTCCCGCTGACTGCCGGTCGGCGCCGGGTCGGCAAGACCGTCGCGATCGCGCACCTGACCCAGGAGGTGCGCGAGCTCGAGCGGTTCGAGCAGTGGCGGGTCATCGAGGCCGTCGAGGACGTGCGCCAGTACACGATGCTCGGGGGCAAGGAGGTGAGCGCGGGCCAGCTGGCGACGCGGCTCGGGTTCCCGGGTGGCCGGCAGCAGACGCGCGTCGGCGACCTGTCGGGTGGCGAGCGGCGACGCCTCCAGCTGACGCGGCTGCTGCTCACCGAGCCGAACGTCCTCGTCCTCGACGAGCCGACGAACGACCTCGACATCGAGACCCTCACCTCGCTCGAGGACGTCCTCGACGGGTGGGCCGGCACGCTCGTCGTCGTCTCGCACGACCGGTACCTGCTCGAGCGGGTCTGCGACCACCAGCTGGCTCTGCTCGGTGACGGGCGCGTCCGCGACCTGCCCGGTGGCGTCGACCAGTACCTCGAGCTGCGCGCCGCCGCTGCGTCGCAGGCGGCGACGGGCGGGGGACCGGCGTCGTCTGGCGCGGCCGGGGCGGCGTCCCGGGGAGCGGCCCCGTCCGGCGCGGCCGGTGCCACCGCCGCAGCGGCGCCGGCGAGCGGGGCGGTCACGACCGCGAGCCCCGGCGAGGTCCGCGAGGCGCGCAAGACGATGGCGCGCGTCGAGAAGCAGCTGTCGCGCCTGGCCGACCGCGAGGAGCGGATCCATGGCGAGATGGCCCAGCAGGCGACCGACCCCGCCGCCCTCGCCGACCTCAACGCCCGCCTCCAGGAGCTCGTCGCCGAGCGCGAGGGGCTCGAGCTCGAGTGGCTCGAGGCCGCCGAGGTCGTCGGCTGAGGGGCGGTCCCGGCGGAGGGTTGCCAAGTATCTTGATGTCAAGATACTTTCGAGGCATGGAGATGACCCTGCACCACGTCCAGGTCTCCGGTCCCGCCGGCTGCGAGGATGCGATGCGCGACTTCTACGCCGGGGTCCTCGGTCTGACCGAGCTGCCCAAGCCCGAGAGGCTGCGCGCCCGCGGCGGTGCCTGGTTCCGGGCGGGTGGCGAGCCCGGCGCGGCGGAGGTGCATGTCGGCATCGAGGAGCCCTTCGCCCCCGCCCGCAAGGCGCACCCCGGGATCGCGGTGGCCGACGTCGACGCGCTCGCGGCCGCGCTCGCCGCGGCCGGTGCCCCGGTCGTCTGGGACGACGCCATCCCCGGCCTGCGCCGCTTCCACACCAGCGACCCCGTCGGCAACCGCCTCGAGTTCCAGCAGCGGACCGACGCGTGAGCCGGCCGGCGTCCGGCGTCCCGGTGCGGCGCCCCCTGTCAGCCCGTGGGGTCGGTCGGGCGCGCCTCGAGCGGGGCGAGCATCCGGCGCAGCAGCGCGGCGAGGTCGCGGCGCTCGGCCGGGCCGAGCTCGGACAGCAGCGACTTCTCCTGCTCGATGAGGTCGGCCATCGCCGAGTCGACGACATCGCGCCCGGCGGGCGTCAGCCGCACGAGCACGCCGCGGCGATCGCCCGGGTCGGGGCGCCGCTCGACGAAGCCGCTGCGCTCGAGCCGGTCGACGCGGTTGGTCATCGTGCCCGAGGTCACCAGCGTCTGGTGCACCAACGCCCCGGGCGAGAGCTGGTAGGGCTCCCCGGCACGACGCAGCGCCGACAGCACGTCGAAGGCCCAGCCCTCCAGCAGGTGCTCGGAGAAGGCTCGCCCCCGCGCGAGATCGAGGCGGCGGGCGAGCCGGGACACCCGCGAGAGGACCTCCAGCGGCGACACGTCGAGGTCGGGCCGCTCTCGGCGCCAGGCCGCGACGATCTCGTCGACGTCGTCGCCGCCGACGCGGGCCGGGCTGCGGTCCTGGCTCATGCCGTCAGCGTAGTGGCCATCAAGACTCTTGACATCGAAAGAAAGTGAGGTCGCCGTGTCCGACGCCACACCTCCGACTCCCAGCGACCAGGTTCCGGACGGCTCCGCCTGGGACCCCGGCCAGTACGGGCTCTTCGCCGACCATCGCGGCCGGCCGTTCGCCGACCTCCTCGCCCGGGTCGACGCCCCGAACCCGCGGCTCGTCGTCGACCTCGGCTGCGGCCCGGGCGAGCTGACGCTCGGGCTGGCGCGGCGCTGGCCCGAGGCTCGCGTCATCGGCGTCGACTCCTCGCCCCAGATGCTCGAACGGGCCCGGGCCCTCGACACCGCCGGCCGTGTCGAGTGGGTGGAGGCGACGGCCGAGGACTGGGACCCCACCGGGTGCGGCGGCCCCGTCGACGTCCTCGTCACCAACGCGACGCTCCAGTGGGTCCCGACCCACCTGCGGCTGATCCCGCGCTGGCTCGACGCGCTGACGCCCGGGGGCACCTTCGCCATGCAGGTGCCTGCCAACTTCGACGCCCCGTCGCACCGGCTCATGCGCGAGGTGGCCGCCCGCCATCCGCGCGCCGACGACCTGCGCCCCGGCCTCGACCGGGCCGCTGCCGTCGCCCTGCCGGGCACGTACGCGGCGCTCCTGCTCGACCGCACCCCGGACGTCGACGTGTGGCAGACGACGTACGAGCACGTCCTCGACGCGCCCGCAGCAGGGCCGCACCCGGTGCTCGAGTGGGTCCGGGGCACCGGCCTGCGCCCGGTCCTCGGAGTGCTCGAGGACGCCGGGGAGCGCGAGGCCTTCGAGCAGGAGTACGCGCGCGAGCTCGAGGCGGCCTACCCGCGTCGGCCGTTCGGGGTGCTCTTCCCCTTCACCCGTACCTTCGCCGTCGCCCGCACCCACCGGCCCGACGGGCAGGCCCCGGCACGGTAAGGCGCCGACCACGACATGCCCAAGGCCTCGCCAACACGTCCCATGGGCACTGCTGCTACCGACGGGTCGAGGTCAGTTTCTGGCATTTGCCCACATTTGCACCGAAGATGACGTGAAATAGGAAGTGGCACGTCTCACGGTTGACGGCACCGCACGGAGCGTCCCGCTCGGTCAGGGGAGGGAGCGGCTCCGCGCCGGCACCCGTGGTGTCGCCAGGTTTCGTCCTTCCGCGATGGTTTCGTGGAGGGGACCATCCGGAAGGGCGAAACCTGCCAACGCTCCCGCGGTGCGAGTCGACGCGCGCGGCGGGCCGGGGCAGACTGTCCAGCACCGGAAAGTGGCTGGAAGGGCTCGAGGTGTCGGCTGACCTGACCATGTGGTCGAGCGAGGCGTGGTCCTCCGCTGCCGACGTGCAGCTGCTCGCCCGCAGCCGCGAGGGGTCGGCCGAAGCGTTCGGCGAGCTGTGGCGCCGTCACCTGCCCGCGGCCTATGCCGTCGCGCGTCGCTACCGTGGGCGCACGAGCCCCGACGACGTCGTGGCCGAGGCCGCCGCCCGCGTCTTCTCCCTCATCCGCGACGGTCGCGGGCCGGAGGAGCACTTCCGTGCCTACTTCCTGTCGGCGGTGCGCACCGTCGCCCTCGACGCCGGCAGCCGTGACCTGCGGCTCGTGCCGACCGAGGAGGAGGACCTCGACGCGCTCGCCGAGCCCGTCGACCAGCCCGAGCCCGACCTCGGCGACGACGAGACCGTCGCCCTCGTGCGCGAGGCGTTCCGGTCCCTGCCCGAGAAGGACCAGCGGGTGCTGTGGCACACGACCGTCGAGGGCGCCGCACCGCGGGTCGTCGCGCCGAGCCTGGGCATGACGGCGAACGCCGTCAGCGTCCGCGCCATGCGCGCCCGCGAGAACCTGCGCGCCCTCTACCTCGACGCCCGCGCCGAGCGGGGCCTGTCCGAGGCGGACACGGACGAGTGCCGGTGGACCATCACCCACCTCGGCGCCCTCGTACGCGGTCGGCTCCCCAAGCGGCAGACCGAGCGCGCCCGGGCTCACGTCGCCTCGTGCTCGCACGCCGCCCGCATCGCCGCCGACCTGCGCGTCATCCACGACGGCTTCCCGGCGCTGCTCGTCCCCCTGGTCCTCGCCGCCGGGGTCTCGACCCCGGGCTTCGTCACCGCGGGTGGTCTGGGTCTGGTCGGCGGCGCCGCAGGAGCCGCGGGTGCGGGTGCAGCGGGGGTCGTCGGTGGAGGCGGCGCCGCTGGCGGGGTTGCGGGCGCGGGTGCGCCGCCAGGGTCGTCGGTCGCCGCCGCAGGAGCCTCGGGTGCCTCGGGCGTCGGCCGTCTCGGCTCGGGTGCCGACGCCCTGGCGCAGGTGGCCAGCCGCGTCGCGAGTGTCGTGGCAGGCGTCGCCGTCACGGCTGGGGCCACCGGCCTGCTCGGTGCCCCGGCCTCCACGACGCTTCCCGCCGGCGCGTCGCCCCGACCGTCCGTGTCCGCCTCGCCGAGCCCAGGGACGCCGTCCGTCCCCGGCGCCCCGGGAACAGCGGCGAACGCGGGGGCTGCGGGGGTCGCCACGGCGGTCCCGTCGGTGGCCGCACGCGTGGCCCGGGGTCTCACCGGCACCCCGGCACCGCCGGCACCGGGCGGCGCGGCGACGCCGACGCCCGGTGGCGTGGGCGCCGGCAGCACGGACCAGACCGGCGTGACCGTCGCACCGGGGCCGAGTGACGCGGCCGGCTCTGCCGGCTCGACCGGTTCGGGCGGTTCGGGCGGCGACACACCGGCCACGCGCCCCCCTGCCTCGTTGACGCCGCCGGCCGTCTCGAGCCCGCCCGCTGTCTCT
>NZ_JBPGXG010000167.1:0-9057 GCF_056755255.1 Monashia sp. HAY1-5C
GCGCGCGACAGCGTCTGGCAGCGGGTCTCCCAGATGCAGGACGACCACGGCATGACCGTCGTCCTCACCACGCACTACATGGAGGAGGCCGACGCGCTGTGCGACCGCGTGGCCCTCCTGCACCACGGTGCGCTGCGCGCCCTCGGCTCGCCCGGGGACCTCAAGGCCGCCGCCGGCGGCGGCGCGAGCCTCGAGGACGTCTTCCGCCAGCACACCGGCGACACCCTCGAGGACGAGCAGGACGGAGGGCTGCGCAGTGTCCGGGCAACGCGTCGAACCGCGCGCCGCCTCGGTTGAGCGCGCCCCGCGCACCGGACCGGGGCTGCTCGTCTCGCGCGTCGGCACGTTCTGCCTCGTCGAGCTGCAGAAGCTGCGGCACGACCGCAGCGAGCTCGCGACGCGCGCCATCCAGCCGGTCCTCTGGCTCGTCATCTTCGGCACGACGTTCAGTCGCATCCGGGCCATCCCGACCGGGGACGTGCCCTATCTCGACTTCCTGGCCCCCGGGGTCATCGCGCAGTCGGCCCTGTTCATCGCAATCTTCTACGGCATCCAGATCATCTGGGAGCGCGACGCGGGAGTCCTGACCAAGCTGCTCGTCACCCCGACGCCACGGGCCGCACTGGTCGCCGGCAAGGCCTTCGCGGCCGGTGTCCGCTCGGTGGCCCAGGCCGTCATCGTCGTCGTCGTGGCCGCGCTCATGGGCGTCGGGATGACGTGGAACCCGCTGCGCCTGCTCGGCGTCGTCGTGGTCGTCATGCTCGGGGCGGCGTTCTTCTCGTGCCTGTCCCTGTCGATCGCCGGCATCGCGCTGAGACGCGACCGCCTCATGGGCATCGGGCAGGCCATCACGATGCCGCTCTTCTTCGCCTCCAACGCCCTCTACCCGGTCGAGCTCATGCCCGGCTGGCTCCGCGTGCTCAGCCACGTCAACCCGCTGACGTACGAGGTGTCGGCCCTGCGTGGCCTGCTCCTCGGCACCCCCACGAGCTACTGGCTCGACCTCGGCGTGCTCGCCGGCAGCGCCGTGGCCGGCATCGCCTGCGCGGCTGCCCTCATCGGGCGGCTCGCCCGCTGACCCGACTGCCCGCGTGCCGCGGAGTGGGGGCACCGACCGTACGCTGTGCGCCGTGACCTTCCTGCGCGCGCTCTGGAGCCTGCTGCACGGGCGCCGCTTCCGTCGGCTGTTCGTCAGCCGGGTCACCTCCCAGGGCGCCGACGGCATCTTCCAGGTGGCCCTGGCCAGCCACGTGCTCTTCAACCCGGAGAAGGCGGCCGACGCCCGCAGCATCGCCCTGGCCTTCGCCACGGTGCTGCTGCCCTACAGCCTGCTCGGACCGTTCGTCGGGGTGCTGCTCGACCGGTGGGACCGCCGGCGTGTCCTCGTGGTCAGCCAGGGGCTGCGGGCGGCGGCGATGCTCGGCGTGGCCACGATCGTCACCGGGGCCGACAGCGGGCCGCTCTTCTTCGGCCTCGTCCTGCTCGTCTTCTCGGTCAACCGGTTCATCCTCGCCGGCCTGGGGTCGGCGATCCCACACGTCGTCGAGCCGGACGACCTCGTCAGCGCCAACTCCGTCGCGCCGACGTGCGGGTCCCTGGCCTACCTCCTCGGTGGTGGCGTCGGCACCGGCATCCGGGCAGTCGGCGGCTCCGACCTCGTCGTCGTCGTCCTCGGCGCGGCGGGCGCGCTCGTGGCGATGTGGGCCGCCTCCCGCCTGACGGACATCGGACCCGACGACGTCGCCGAGGCACCCTCGTTGGGGCACGTGGCGCGGTCCGTCGTGGCCGGTGTCGTCGAGGCGGTCCGCACCGGCCCCCGTCGGGCGCGTGTCCTGCTCGGGCTCGTCTTCCTCACGCGGCTGCCGTTCGGGTTCCTCCTCCTGCAGACGCTGCTGCTCTTCCGCGGGCCGTTCGAGCACGGCCACGGGGCGCTCGGCTTCACGGTGGCCGCGGCGGCCTCGGCCGTCGGCTTCGCGTCCGCGGCGTTCGTGACGCCGTGGCTCGAGCCGCGGCTCACCGCGCTGCCGTTCGTGGCCCGGGTCCTTGTCGTCGGCGCCCTCGTCTGCGCGCTGCTCGGGCCGTTCCTGCAGCCGTGGAGCATCGTGGCCGTCGCCTTCGCGGTCGCGCTGACCTCCCAGGCCGTCAAGATCACCGTCGACTCCCTCATGCAGGCGCACGTGCCCGACCACCTGCTCGGCCGGGCCTTCTCGGCCTACGACGTCGTCTACAACGCGGGCATGGTCGCCGCCGCCGCGCTCGGTGCGCTCCTGCTGCCGGAGTCCGGCCTCGCCTGGTGGCCGCTCATCGCCTTCGGCGGCCTCTACGCGGCCGCGGCGACGACCGTCGGACGCGCCTGGTCGGGAGCGGCGCGGCTCGACGAGGAGCGGCCACTAGGCTGACGCCGTGCTCCCCCGGCTCACCGCGACCCGCTACGTCACGCCGCTCAAGGAAGGCGGGTCGCTCCCGGGGATCGTCGAGGCCGACGACGACGGAACGTACGTTCTGAAGTTCCGCGGCGCCGGACAGGGCCTCAAGGTGCTCGTGGCCGAGGTCGTCGTCGCCGGGCTCGCGCGCCTCGTCGACGTGCCGGTGCCGGACCTCGCCGTCATCGACCTCGACCCGCGCATCGCCCGCTACGAGGCCGACGAGGAGGTCCAGGACCTGCTGACCGCCTCGGTCGGCACCAACCTCGGGGTGGACTTCCTGCCCGGCTCGCTCGGGTACGACGGCTCGCTGCCGCCCGACCGCGACCTCGCCGAACGCATCCTGTGGCTCGATGCGCTCACCGCCAACGTGGACCGCACCTGGTCCAACCCCAACCTGCTCGTCTGGCACGGGCGCACGTGGGCCATCGACCACGGCGCCTCGCTCTACTTCCACCACTCGTGGCCGAGCCGCGCGCCGGACCCCGACCGCTTCGCCGCCCAGCCGTTCGACGCGTCGCGACACGTCCTGCGCGACGTGGCCGGGGACGTCGGCGCCCGTCACGACGAGCTCGCGGCGCGCGTCACGCCCGGTGCCGTGTCCACGCTGCTCGCCGACGTGCCCGACGAGTGGCTCGAGGACACCCCGTTCCTCACCGGTCCTGCGCAGGTGCGCGAGGCGTACGCCCGGATGCTGGCCGCTCGGCTCGGCAGCCCGACCGCGTGGCTGCCGACGGAGGTCGCCGCGTGAACGCCTACCAGTACGTCCTGCTGCGACTGGTCCCCCGCGTCGACCGCGAGGAGTTCATCAACGTCGGCGTCGTCCTCTACAGCCAGGAGGCCGACTTCCTCGACGCCGCCTGGGAGCTCGACGTGGCCCGGGCCGCGGCGCTGTGCCCGACGTGCGACCTCGACGGCGTGCGCGCCATGCTCGACCAGGTGCGGGCTGTGTGCCGGGGCGAGACCGGGCGCGGCAGACCGGTGCTCGACAAGCTCGGACAGCGGTTCGGCTGGATCATCGCGCCGCGCTCCACCGTCGTGCAGCCGGGACCGGTGCACGGGGGGCTCTGCGAGGACCCCGCCGTCGAGCTCGACCGGCTGATGGCGCGCCTCGTCCGCGGCTGAGGCGCAAGGCGTGGGTCAGCGGGGCCGCACGGCCCACATCGCGACGGCGCTCGCCGCCGCGACGTTGAGCGAGTCGACGCCGCCGGCCATCGGGATGCGGACCGTGAGGTCCGCGGCAGCGACCGTGCGCGGCCGGAGCCCGTCCCCCTCGGTGCCGAGGACCACCGCGAGGCGCGGGGGCGGGTCCGCCTCGAGCTCGTCGAGGCCGACCGAGTCGTCGGTCAGGGCCATGGCGGCCACGGTGAACCCGGCGTCGTGGAGCACGTCGACACCCTGCGGCCACGGGTCGATGCGGGTCCAGGGCACCTGGAAGACGGTGCCCATGGAGACGCGGATCGACCTGCGGTACAAGGGGTCGGCACACCGGGGCGTGATGAGCACGGCGTCGACGCCGAGCGCGGCGGCGCTACGGAAGACGGCCCCGACGTTCGTGTGGTCGACGATGTCCTCGAGCACGACGACCCGGCGTGCGTCGCGCAGCAGGTCGGGCACCTCCGGCAGGACCGGACGCTGCATCGCGGCCAGGGCTCCGCGGTGCAGGTGGAACCCGGTGAGCTGCTCGATGACGTCGTGCTCGCCGACGAACACCGGCACACCGGCGGCCTCGGCGTCGGTCACGACGTCGGCGAGGTCGTCGAGCCAGCGCCGCGCCATGAGGTACGACCGCGGCGCGTGCCCCGCCCCCAGCGCCCGTCTGATGACCTTCTCGCTCTCGGCGATGTAGAGGCCGCGCTCGGGCTCGGTACGCCGACGCAGCGCCACGTCGGTGAGCCCGACGTAGTCCTCGAGCCTCGGGTCGGCGGGGTCGGTGATCTCGATCGGCACGTCGGCTGCTCCCCTCACGAGAACCACACGAGCCGGACCACGGCCACGACGCCGATGACGACGATGAGGGCGCGCAGGGCGTTCGGCGGGATGCGTCGGCCGATGCGCGCGCCGATGATGCCGCCGACGAACGAGCCGCCCCCGACGAGCAGGACGACCAGCCAGTCGACGTGGTCGCGGGCGAAGAGCACGAACACGCACGCCGCGACGAAGTTGACGATGAGCGACAGGACGTTCTTGTAGCCGTTGAGGCGCTGGAGCGACTCGCTGCTGAGCAGGCTGAACAGACCCATGAGCAGGACGCCCTGGGCCGCGCCGAAGTACCCGCCGTACGTGCCGGCGACGAAGACGCCGACCGCCACGGCCGGGGTGTGCCATCGGGGCTCGCGCAGCCGTGACGCGTCCACGGCCGCTCCGTCGGCGGGTCCGGGCTCGCCCGCCCCGCCCGGGTGCCGTGTGGGCACCGCGCTGACGTCGGCCAGGGCCCGGCGCCGCTGCACCACCGGGCCGGCGACCACGAGGGCGACCGCGACGAGGATGAGCACCGGCACGATGGCCTTGAACGCCTGGGGCGGCAGCACGAGGAGCAGCCCTGCGCCGACGACCGAGCCGAGGAACGACAGCGGCATGAGGCGGCGCAGGGTCGGCCCGGCCCCGGTCAGCTCGTGCCGGTACCCCCACGACCCGGTGACCCCGCCGGCGACGAGCCCGATGTTGTTCGACACGTTAGCGACGAGCGGGTTGACGCCGAAGAAGAGGAGCGTCGGGAAGGTCAGCAGCGTGCCGGACCCGACGATCGTGTTGATGATGCCGGCGCCGGTCCCGGCGAGCGCGACGGCGGCCGAGGACCAGAACGACACCCGGCCACCCTACAGAGGGTGGCCGGGTGTCGATCGAGCCGGTCCACGGTCGCCGGCCGGACGCGTCACTGCCGGGTCGGCGGCTCCTGGCCGGTAACCGGCGCCTCCCCGACCTCGCCCGGTGCCTGGGGTTCAGCTGCGGGCGCGACGGCCGGCGTCTGACCAGGCATCGGCTGCGAGGGCGCCACCGGCGACGGGGGCACCTCCCCGGTCGGCTGCACGGGCGGCTGCTGGCGGCCGATCGGCGCCGCGTGCTCGGTCGACTCGGCACTGGCCGCGGCGGCCTGGCCCCGGGCCTCGGCCAGCGCCTTGGCCGAGTCCTCGAGGATCGTCTCGGCGAAGGCGTCCTCCTCGGCGTCGGTCGTCTGCACCCAGGCCTCGTCGTCCTCGGTGGTGCGCGGGTCGGTGCCCCCGAGGGCGTTGCCGATGCCCTTGAGGGCGTCGGTGAGCTCCGAGGGGACGATCCACATCTTGTTCGAGTCACCGCGGGCGATCTGGGGCAGCACCTGGAGGTACTGGTACGCGAGCAGCTTCTGGGTGGGCTTGCCGCGGTGGATCGCCGAGAAGACCTGCTGGATGGCGCGGGCCTGGCCCTGGGCCTCGAGGATGCGGGCCTGGGCCGAGCCCTCGGCGCGGAGGATCTGGCTCTGCTTCTCACCCTCGGCCGTGAGGATCGCGGACTGCTTGACGCCCTCGGCCGTGAGGATCGCGGCGCGGCGGTCGCGCTCGGCGCGCATCTGCTTCTCCATCGAGTCCTGGACCGAGTGCGGCGGGTCGATGGCCTTGAGCTCGACGCGGTTGACGCGGATGCCCCACTTTCCGGTGGCCTCGTCGAGGACACCGCGGAGCTGGCCGTTGATCTGGTCGCGGCTCGTCAGCGTCTGCTCGAGGTCGAGCGAGCCGATCACGTTGCGCAGGGTCGTGACCGTCAGCTGCTCGATGCCCTGGATGAAGTTGGCGATCTCGTAGACGGCCGCCTTGGCGTCGATGACCGAGTAGTAGATGACGGTGTCGATGCTGACGACGAGGTTGTCCGAGGTGATGACCGGCTGCGGGGGGAACGAGACGACCTGCTCGCGCAGGTCGATGTTGGCGCGCACCTTGTCGACGAACGGCACGAGGAAGTGGATGCCGGCGGTGAGCGTCTTGTTGTAGCTGCCGACGCGCTCGACGATCTGCGCGGTCTGCTGGGGCACGATCCGGACCGTCCGCAGCACGACGACGGCTGCGACGATCACGATGAGGATCGGGATGATGAGTACCGGGTCCACGACCTTCTCCTTGTCTGGCCGCGCGCCCCCGAGGACGCGTGGTCGCTGGCCCGGACCGGTCGGCCCGGGCGTCGAAACGGTCAGCCGCCGACGATGTGCGCGCGGCTGACGATGGCGGTGGCGCCGTCGATCGAGTCGACGACGACCTCTTCACCCGGCTCGATGCTGTCCCCGAGCGTGCGGGCCGACCACTCCTCGCCCGCGAGCTTGACGCGACCGCCGGCCCTCGTCACGCGGTCGAGCGCGACGGCCGACCGGCCGACGTTCGCGGCCGCACCCATGAGGAGGGCCGGGGCGTGGGAGGTGAGGCGCCTCTTGAGCCAGGGACGCACGACGGCGAGCAGCGCCACGGCCACGAGGGCCGCGACGACGGCCTGGACGGCCGGAGGGGCACCGAAGGCCGCGGCGAGGGACCCGCCGACCGCGCCACCGGCGAGCATGAGGAAGGTGAAGTCCACCGTGGCCGTCTCGACCGCCACGAGGACCAGCGCCACCCCCAGCCAGACCACCCACGCGTAGCCCTCGAACACCGCGCCCACCCCGTCTCGTCAGAGTCGGTGCCCGGCGAAGGGCACCGACGCCCCGTGCGTCACTCCTGTGACGTCTCCGATTCTGCCCCAGTTCCCTGAGATCAGGACCGGGCGCGGGCCGACCAGCGCTCGCCGTGCTGCTCGAGCACGAGCGGGATCCCGAAGGTCTCGGACAGGTTCTCCTCGGTGAGGGTCAGCGGAATCGGCCCGGCCGCGACGACGCGTCCCTCCCGGAGCAGGAGGACGTCGGTGAACGAGGGTGGGATCTCCTCGACGTGGTGGGTCACGAGGACCAGCGCCGGGGCCTCGGTGTCGGAGGCGAGGTCGCCGAGCCGACGCACGAGGTCCTCGCGGCCACCGAGGTCGAGGCCGGCGGCCGGCTCGTCGAGCAGCATGAGCTCCGGGTCGGTCATGAGGGCGCGGGCGATCTGGACGCGCTTGCGCTCACCCTCGCTCAGGGTGCCGTACCGGCGGTCGGCGAGGTGGTCGGCGCCGAGCGCCTTGAGCAGCTCCATGGCACGCACGTAGTCGACGTGCTCGTACGACTCGCGCCAGCGTCCGATGATGCCGTACGAGGCGGTGACGACGACGTTGCCCACGATCTCGTCGCCCGGGATGCGCTCGGCCATCGCGGCGCTCGCCAGGCCGATGCGGGGGCGCAGCTCGAAGACGTCGACGGCACCGAGCACCTCGCCCAGAACCCCGGCGACGCCGGTCGTCGGGTGCATCCGCGCCGCCGCCACCTGGAGCAACGTCGTCTTGCCGGCGCCGTTGGGGCCGAGGACGACCCAGCGCTCGCCCTCCTCGACCTCCCACGAGACGTCGTCGAGGAGCGTCGTGGGTCCGCGTCGGACACTGACACCGGCGAGGGCGAGGACGTCGCTCATGGCCCCGACCCTATGGCACGCACCGCCGGTCGACCCCGCGGCTCACCCTACGATGGCGGGGTGTCCGAGCTGCCCGCGTCCGTGCGCCTCGCGCTCTGGGTCACGGCCTCGTGGCGCGGCGACGTCACGACGACCGAGGCGCTGCGGCGTTCCTTCCCCGACCTCGACCACGTCGCCGGTGACCTCGGCCGGCTCGACGTGTGGCGTGACCTCGGCGAGCGGGCCCTCTTCGTCGCCCTGCCCCGTCCCGGCGACGTCAGCCGCATGCCGCAGGGGTCGGCGGCTGCTGCCGCCGCCGCCGCGGACTCGGGTGAGTGCGTGTTCGTCGCCGGCATCGGCGGCGTCCTCGTCCCGACGCTGTCGGAGTTCGGCCCCGACGGCGACGTCGGCTACCGCGCGGACTGGACCGCGTACGAGGCCGACCCCATCCCGCGGCACCGCCTCGAGATGCTCGACCTGCGCGAGATCGAGCGCGGCCTCGTCCAGTCGCTACGCACGCACACCGACCGGTTCGAGGCCGCCGGCGGCCAGCCCTGGGGCACCCGGGCCCGCGCGGACGCCGAGACCGACCTCGACGCGTCGCTGTGGGGCGTGCCCGAGGGGACGTCCGGACGGGCACTGCGCATCATGTCGCTCGCCGCCAACATCGCCCGCCTGGCCCACCGCACCGCCGGGCTGACGAGCCTCGGCAGCGCCGGCGTCGACGTCGCCACGACGGCCACCCGCGCCATGCTCCTGCGCGACCTCGGCGCGGACGCCGACACGGCGCTCGCCGACGCGACCAACGTCGCGGTCATGTCCATCGCCGGGTGGCGTCCGGCCTGAGGGCTCAGGCCGCAAGGTGTTCGAGGAGCGCTCTGGCGTAGGCGCGCTCGGCGTCGATGTCGACGTGCCGCTCCTCCTCGCCGGACGGACTCCTCAGGACGACGGCGAAGCCGCCGTCGAGCCGCTCGAGCGCCACGAACGCGTCACCGAGCCGGTCGCGCAGCTGCTCCTCGCGCGGCAGCCACACCACCTTGTCCCGCTCGACGCTGTCGAGGGCCCACTCGGTCGTACCGTTGAACCCGATGACGTCGCCGGTCGTGAAGTGGTGCACGTCGACGGTGAGGTCGCTGATGACGAAGACCTCCTCCTCC
>NZ_JBPGXG010000168.1:0-8875 GCF_056755255.1 Monashia sp. HAY1-5C
GCGTCCCCGCGCGTCCCGAGCCGGACCGGCACCACGCCGACCGCCTCGCCCCGGACGCCGGGGCGGGGTGCGGGGGTCGACGCGTTGCGGTGGCGGCCTTCGTACCGTGCCATGGAGGTGGGGTCAGCCTTCCTGCGGTGTGGGACACGTCGACCGTCTGCGCGGGTCGGGGCCCGCGCAGGGCGCAGGGCAGCGCACCTGGCGGCGGTGGTCGACGGGGTGGAGGGGCGGTGCTCTCGGGCGGGTGACGGCCCGCTCCCCGCAGCCAGGCCGTTACCGTTCCGAGATCTTCAGGGCCCCACCGTGCCAGCCGACCCCACCTCGAGGCAAGTCGGCGTCCACAGCAGCGCTACGGTGCACCCGGGTGGCCGCACGGGAAGGGTCCCCGAGCGACGCGCTCGGGGACCCTGTCCTGCGTATGACCAGGGTCACATCTCGATGCCCTCGAGCAGGTCGGTGACCAGGGCGGCGATGGGGCTGCGCTCGCTGCGGGTCAGCGTCACGTGGGCGAAGAGCGGGTGGCCCTTGAGCTTCTCGATGACCGCCGCGACGCCGTCGTGCCGGCCGACCCTGAGGTTGTCGCGCTGGGCGACGTCGTGGGTCAGCACGACCTTGCTGTTCTGCCCGATGCGGGACAGGACCGTCAGCAGGACGTTGCGCTCGAGCGACTGTGCCTCGTCGACGACGACGAACGCGTCGTGCAGGGAGCGACCGCGGATGTGCGTCAGCGGCAGCACCTCGAGCAGCCCGCGGTCCATGACCTCCTCGACGACCTCGGTCGACACGAGCGCCCCGAGGGTGTCGAAGACCGCCTGCCCCCACGGGTTCATCTTCTCCTGCTCGGTGCCGGGCAGGTACCCGAGCTCCTGGCCGCCGACCGCGAACAGCGGGCGGAAGACGATGACCTTGCGCTGCGCCCGCCGCTCCATGACCGACTCGAGGCCGGCGCAGAGGGCGAGCGCCGACTTGCCCGTGCCGGCACGGCCGCCGAGGCTGACGATGCCGATGTCGGGGTCGAGCAGCAGGTCGAGGGCGATGCGCTGCTCGGCGCTGCGGCCGTGCAGGCCGAACGCGTCACGGTCGCCTCGCACGAGCCGGATCTGCTTGTCGGCCCCGACCCGCCCCAGACCGCTTCCCCGCGGCGAGAGCAGGACGAGACCGGTGTGGCAGGGCAGCTCGGCCGCACCGGCGTGCTCGATGCGGCCCCGGTCGTACAGCTGGTCGAGCTCGTCGGTCGTGACCTCGAGCTCCATGAGGCCGGTCCAGCCGGAGTCGACGCCCTGCTCGTGGCGGTACTCCTCCGCCTCGAGACCGCACGCCGAGGCCTTGACCCGCATCGGGAGGTCCTTGCTGACGATCGTGACGTCGGCGCCCTCGTTCGACAGGTTCTTGGCCACCGACAGGATGCGGGTGTCGTTGTCGCCGAGGCGGAACCCGGCCGGCAGCGACATGGGGTCGGTGTGGTTGAGCTCGACGCGAAGGGTCCCGCCGGCGTCGCCGACGCGGACCGGCTCGTCGAGGCGCCCGGCGCTGATGCGCAGGTCGTCGAGGAGACGCAGGGCCTGGCGGGCGAAGTAGCCGAGCTCGGGATGGTGTCGCTTGCCCTCGAGCTCGGTGACGACGACGACGGGCAGGACCACCTCGTGCTCGGCGAACCGGAGCATCGCCCGGGGGTCGGACAGGAGCACCGACGTGTCGAGGACGTACGTCTTGTGCGGAGGACGTCGCTTGCGGGTGGTGGCGCGTGTGGAGGCCGCGGCCGGCTTGGTGGTCGTGCTGGCGTAGTCCGTCGTGACCGGACGTGTCGTGCGTGCCATGTCCCACTCCCTACGCGGCGCGCGTCGCGCGCCTACTCGCTCCCGAGATGCCGGGCGGTGACCACCAGAGGGTGGCGCTGGGCCCGGCCCTCCGTCCTGAGCGATCGCTCCATGGGTGGGCCTCCTGGCAACGTCCGACGGGTGTCGGCCGTTGGCACGACGGTACGACCCGGGACCGACGGCGGGGCGCATTGAGCGGCCGGGAGTCGTCGTGTCGCCCGAGTGTTCACCCTGCGGTCACCGCCCCGGCCCCGGCACCGCGGCGTCGGTGATGCGTCGCGGCGGCGGTGGCGCGCCGCGGCAGCCGGCGTCAGGACCAGGGCGAGCGGCCCATGACCCGCACGTACTCCCGCTTCCACGCCCACCGCCGAACGGCGATGCCGAGCCCGACGAGCCCGAGGCCACCGAAGATCGCGAGGATGAGGTAGGCGACGCCCATCGCACCCTCGGCCCCCTGGTCGGCGCCCTTCTTGACCATGAGGAAGAAGACGATGCCGAGGACGATGAAGGCGAGGAAGAACAGGGCCATGAGCGCCGGCTCGCGGATCTTGAGCGTGAGCAGGCCGCGGTCCTGGCTGACGTAGGAGAAGGGCTCCTTCGGCGGCGTCGGGCCACCGGTGTGCGGGGTGCTCACGCGGGAACCCCCTCGGTGTAGAGGCCGCCGACGGCCTCGAGCAGGCCGGCCTCGTCGACGACGCCACCGGTGCCGGTGCCGGGTCCCGCGACGTCGCGCAGCGCCTCGTAGCCGGAACCGGACCGGCGGATCGCGAGGTTGCTCGCGCCCCCGAGGGTCTGCACCTCGAGGAACACGCCGACGGCCGGGTTGGCCGCGAACCGCTCGCGGACGAGCGACGTGACGAGGGCTGCGCGGTCGACGTCCGGCTCGCCGAGGCGGACGAACCACGACGCGAGCTGCCGGGGCTGCATGAGCGCCGTCACGGCGTCGGACTCGAGGAAGACGGCGACGTCGAGCTGGCTGACGTCGTCGCCGACGAGGCCGATCCGGGTCCACCGCGTCGCCGCGCCGGTGACGTACTCGACGAGCGCCGCGTTCGAGAGGGTCTCGCCGGTGCCGTCGTCCGCGAGCCGGAACCAGCCGCGGGAGGCCAGGCCGGACGCGCCGGCGAGGAGGGCGCCCTCGTCCGCGACGCGTGGGTCGAGCATGAGGATGTGGCGCGAGCGTTCCCCGGCCGGGGTCTCGTGCCGGGACAGCAGGTAGGCCAGCTCGCCGGCGCCGAGGCCGAAGACCTCGTCGGGCAGGTCGAAGGCCGCCAGCGGCGTGCCCTTCATCGGGTCGGACATGGTGCTCCTCGTCGTCCTCGTGCGTCGGGTCGTGCAGTCGTGCCAGTCGTGCGGTCGTGCGATGGGTCATGCCGGTCGGCGGCACGGTTGTCGGTCGGTCGGCGGTCGTGATGGTGCCAGTCTGGGTGGCGACGGCGCGGATCGCCCGTCAGAAGGGCCAGACCTTCTCGGCGACGTCGCCGACCGCGTCGACGGCGTCGCCGGCCACGTCACCGACCGCGTCGACGGCGTCGGAGGCGACGTCGCCCACGGCGTCGACGGCGTCGGACGTGAAGTCGGAGATGGTGTCCCAGTTGTCGTAGACGAGCTGGCCCACCGCCATGCCGCCCGCGGCGATGCCGCAGACGACGTCGACCGGCGGCGGCGTCATGAGGGCGGCGGCGCCGAGGCCCGTCATGACCGAGTCGTAGCCGGCGCGGCCGTAGTTGCCGTCGGCGATGTCGTTGGCGACGGTGAAGCCGCCGAAGGCGACGCCCACCGGGCCGAGCGCCTTGCCGACCGTGCCGACCGTGCGCGCGAGCGCACCCCCCTCGGCGAGCGAGGGCAGGAACCGGGACAGGGTGCTCCAGTTCTTCGGGTTGAGCGCATCGCCGAACTCCGCGAGACGGCCGGTCTTCCACGCCTGCGACAGGTTCTTGAAGACGCCGAGGTCGCGGTCCCAGCTACCGAGGTTGGACAGGAAGTTGCGGATCTTCATGCCGGTCCCGAGCAGGCCCACCGCGGTGCCGATGCCCTTGATGGGCGTCCAGATGCCCTTGAGGAGGTCGTAGCCGGGGATGCCGCCGTCGTCGCCGCTGCCGTCGCGCCCGCCAGGGCCGAGGGGCCCCGCCCCGCCGGCGCCCGGGCCGCTCGTCGTGTCCTGCTGGCCGGCGTTGCGGCGCAGGGCCTCCGCGAGCCGGCCGAGGTCGGTGCCGAACTGCGTCAGCTGGGCGTCGAGCGGGGGCCAGCGGCTCATCAGGTGCTCGAGGTCGCCACCACCCCAGTTGCCCCTGATCGAGTTGACCGCGCGGGTGGCCTCGCCCCGGACGGTCTCGCACTCGCGGGCGTGCGCCGTGATCCGCTCGGCCGCCGAACGCAGCGCGACCGGGTCGGCACCCTTCTTGTAGATGGCCATTGGCTCTCCCCTGTGATGGACGACGTCCGCAACCTATGCACCGGCTCGCCGGGCTGCAATGGGGAGCGGTCCCCGTCGCAGCCGCCGGCCGCCCGTGCTCACGCGCCGAACCGCCGGTGCCGTCCGGCGTAGGCGCGCAGGGCCCGGAGGAAGTCGACGTGCCGGAAGTCGGGCCAGTAGGCCTCGCAGAAGTAGAACTCCGACGTCGCGCTCTGCCAGAGGAGGAACCCGCCGAGGCGCTGCTCCCCCGAGGTCCGGATGACGAGGTCCGGGTCGGGCTGGCCCTTGGTGTAGAGGTGCCCGGCGATGTCCTCGACGGTGATTCCGGCCGCGATCTGCTCGATCGACTCGCCGCGCGCCGCGCGTTCGAGGAGGAGGTCGCGGACCGCGTCGGCGATCTCGCGGCGTCCGCCGTAGCCGACGGCGACGTTGACGGTCATGCCGGTGACGGCGGCGGTGCGCTCGGCCGAGGTGCGCAGGCTCTCGGCCGTCGGCGCGGGCAGCAGGTCGAGCGCGCCGACGATGCGGACGTGCCAGTTGCCGGTGTCGGCGAGGTCGGAGACGGCCGTCTCGATGATGCGCAGGAGCGGCTCGAGCTCCTCCGGGGGACGGCGTAGGTTGTCGGTCGACAGCAACCAGAGGGTCACGTACTCGACGCCGGCCTCGCGGCACCACTCGAGCAGCTCCTCGATCTTGTCGGCGCCGGCCTGGTGGCCGGTGGCGGTGCCCTCGCCGCGGGCCTTGGCCCAGCGGCGGTTGCCGTCGAGCATGACGGCGACGTGGCGTGGCAGCAACTCGCGGGGCAGGTCCTTGAGGACCCGGCGCTCATACGCGCCGTAGACCACATCGCGCCACCCCACGGGGCCTCCTCGTCGGTGTCGGACGTGCCGGTGTCGGACGCCGCGGCGTCGATCGTGCCGGTCGATCGTGCCGGTCGATGCTCGGGCAGCCCCGGTGGGCCACGGCTCCCACCGTACCCCTCGCCCTGTCGCGTCCCGCCGCTGCAGGGTGGCTCGACCCACGTCGTTCACACGACCTTCACAGGAGCTGCTGAGCACCTACTGGTCCGTAACCTACGGTTGCGTAGGTTAGACTCCCCGCCATGACCAGAGAGCAGCACCGCGCCTCTGAGGAGGCTGGCCCCGTCGCCGAGGTCGTCGCCGCCGTCAAGCCGCGTCTGCGTGGCTGGCTGCATCTCGGCATGTTCCCCGTGTCCGTCGTCGGCGGGCTCGTCCTCGTGCTCCTGTCCGATCCCGGGGCCGTGCGGACGGCCTCCCTGGTCTTCACCGTCACCGCCGCGCTGCTCTTCGGGGTGTCGGCGGTGTACCACCGCGGCACGTGGGGTCCCCGGGCCAGTGGGCTGCTCAAACGCCTGGACCACTCCAACATCTACCTCATCATCGCCGGCACGTACACGCCGTTCGCCGTCACGCTCCTGCCCGGCACGCAGGCCCGGATCCTCCTGTCGATCATCTGGGGCGCCGCCATCGCCGGCGTCGCCTTCCGCGTCGTGTGGGTCAGTGCGCCGCGATGGCTCTACACCGGCCTCTACATCGCGCTCGGGTGGACCGCGGTCTTCTACGTCGTGCCGTTCTGGAGGGCGGGCGGCCCGCTCATCGGCTCGCTCATCGGCCTCGGCGGCATCCTCTACACCCTCGGCGGGGTGGTCTACGGCACGAAGCGGCCCAACCCCTCGCCGCGCTGGTTCGGCTTCCACGAGGTCTTCCACGCCTTCACCCTCGGCGGCTTCGCCTCGCACTTCGCCGCCGTCGCCCTCGCGGTCGTCGGCTACCAGGCCGTGAGCTGAGGCTTCCCCTCTCGCCGCGTGGTCCGTCCCGGGCTGTGGGCCCTCAGCGCCGCGGGCGCCCCGGGTCGGTTCCCGCGCCGCCCGACGCGTCGGTCTCATCGGGCCCGTCGCCGGCGAACGGGTCGCCCGACCCCGACGCCGCGTCGGCCCGACGCGTCCGCAGACCCTCGGCATCGGCGGGCGCGTCCGCGTCGGTGAGGGCGTTGTCCTCGACCTCGGCGCGCTCACGGTCGCGGTAGGCCATCCGGCGCAGCCGCGAGTTCATGTTGCGCACGAGGAACCACAGCGCCACCGCCAGGACGAAGAAGGCGATGAAGCCCCAGATCCCGGGCCCGATGGGCAGGTTGCCGCCGTCGGCCATCAGTCGTCCACCTCCTCGCCGGACGCGTCCGCGCCGGCCCGTTCCTCGGTGTGCTCGTCGGTGTGCTCGTCGGCCTGCTGGTCGGTGTGCTCGTCGGTGTGCGTCTCCGCACTGTCCCCGTGGACGACCCCGCCGGGCGACGTCGCCTCGTGCGCACCCTCCTGCGGCTCCGGCGCCTCGGGCTGGCGGCCGTCGTAGACGACGCCCAGGTCGCGGCGGGTCGCGAGCGCGTCCGCCTCCTCCGGCGTCCCGAGCCCGGCGAAGAGGTCGTCCTCGCCCTCGATGACCGGCACGTAGGACAGGGCGGCCTCGAACTCCTCGACGGGCCACACCCGCTGCTGGATCGACAGCGGCACCTGGAACCAGAACCCGTCCGGGTCGACCTGCGTCGCGTGGGCCAGGAGCGCCCGGTCACGCACGTCGAAGTAGTCGCCGCACCGGATGGTCGTCGTCGGACGACCGTCGCGGCGGGGCTTCCAGTTGGCGAGCCACTCGGCGTACGGGCTCTCGAGTCCCTCTGTGACCATCGCCTCGTGGATGAGCGTCAGCCGCTCCTTGCTCCAGCCGCCGTTGTAGTAGATCTTGAGCGGCTGCCACGGTGCCCCGGCGTGGGGGAAGCGCTCGGGGTCACCGGCCGCCTCGAAGGCGGCCATCGCGACCCGGTGACACATGATGTGGTCCGGGTGCGGGTAGCCGCCCTTCTCGTCGTAGGTCGTCATGACGTGCGGGCGCCAGGCCCGGATGACGCGCACGAGCGCCTCGGTCGTCACCTCGAGGTCCTCGAGGCCGAAGCAGCCGTCGGGCAGCGGCGGGAGCGGGTCCCCTTCGGGCAGGCCCGAGTCGACGAAGCCGAGCCACGTGTGCTCGCAGCCGAGGACCTCCTGGGCCGCCTTCATCTCGTCGCGGCGCACCTGGACGATGTCGCGCAGGATGTGGGGGTCGTTCTTCAGCTTCTCGTTGAGGATGTCGCCGCGCTCGCCCCCGGTGCACGAGACGACCATGACGGACGCGCCCTCGGCGACGTACTTCGCGGTGGTCGCGGCCCCCTTGCTCGACTCGTCGTCGGGGTGCGCGTGCACCGCCATCAACCTCATGCCCTCGGCCACGTGGCTCCCTGCTGTCGTCCCTGATCGGTGGTTGGGTTCGCGCGAGGCCGCCGGGTGGGCGCGCCGTCGTCACGGGGCGACCGGCCGCTGCTGGACCGCGTGGACCGCGTGGACCGCATGGACCGCATGGACCGCGTGGACTGCTGCCGGACCGCCGTCGGGCGCCGGCGTCCCGTGGGGGACACTGGACCCGACCGACATCCTCTCACTCCCCGTGGCGCCTTCCGCCCGGGCCTCGACCGTCAGGACCCTTCGCATGCCGTCGCGACCGACGCTCCCCCGTCTCGCCCCCGGCACGGCGAAGTGGTGGGTCATCGGGACCCTCGGTGTCCTCGCCATGTCGGCCGTCGCCGTGTGGTTCGGCTTGGCCGCGACGCTCGGGCGTCCCGCGTTCGAGACCCTCGGCTACAAGGTCGTCGACGACCGCACCGTCCGCGTCACCTTCACCCTGACGCGTCCGGAGGGGCGGGCCATGACGTGCACCGTCGAGGCGCTGGCCCGGGACTTCTCCCCCGTCGGCACCGCACGGGTCGACGTGCCTGCCGGGCCCGACACCGTGACGACGACGACCACCCTGCGCACCACCTCTCGGGCCGTCACCGGGCAGGTGCGCGACTGCTCCTGAACGCCGGTCGAACCGCGACGAACCACCGCGGTACGGACGCCCGCTGCACGCCATGACCTGCGTGTGCGACGAGCCCTTTGCTACGCTTGGTCTTTCACCCAGGGTCCGGACCGGTCACCCACGCAGGCACGTGCCAGCAGGCGACAGCCACGGTCGGGCCCTTCGTACATGTGAGACGCCCACGCGGACCCGCGTGGGCGTCGGTTCATCGAGGAGTGACACAAGTGACCGAGACTGCTGCTGGTGGTTTCCTGACGCAGGAGGCCTACGACCGCCTCAAGGCGGAGCTGGACCACCTGTCCGGCGAGGGTCGCATCGAGATCGCGCAGAAGATCGAGGAGGCCCGTGAGGAGGGCGACCTCAAGGAGAACGGTGGCTACCACGCCGCGCGCGAGGAGCAGGGCAAGATGGAGGCCCGGATCCGCCAGCTCACCGAGCTGCTGCACAACGCGAAGATCGGCGAGACCCCGGCCGACGACGGCGTCGTCGAGCCCGGCATGGTCGTCACCGTGGAGATCTTCGGTGACGAGGAGACGTTCCTCCTCGGCAACCGCGAGATCGCGGACGGCTCGGACCTGCAGGTGTTCTCCGAGAAGTCCGCGATGGGCGCGGCGATCAACGGCAAGAGCGTCGGCGACAGCACGTCCTACGAGGCGCCGAACGGCAAGACCGTCGAGGTGAAGATCCTCGCGGCCAAGCCCTACACCTGTCTCTTATACACATCTGACGCTGCCGACGACGGA
>NZ_JBPGXG010000169.1:0-8842 GCF_056755255.1 Monashia sp. HAY1-5C
CCCCCCCCCCCCCCCCCCCCCCCCCCCCCCCCCCCTCTTCCAAACAAAAGACGACCTCCTCGATGTAGCTCCGTCTCGTGGGCTCGGAGATGTGTATAAGAGACAGGACGGTGCGGTGCCGACGCCCGCCCCGTACCCGGCGTCCCACCCCCCGGCGGCGTACCCGCCGGCGTCGTACCCGCCCCCGTCGGGACGGGTTCCGCCGCAGCTGGCCCCGAAGCCGGGCATCATCCCGCTCCGGCCACTGACCCTCGGCGAGATCTGGAGCGGGGTCATGACGGCCGTGCGGGGCAACCCGGCGGCCACCATCGGCCTCGCCCTCGTGACGACCGCGGTCGTCCTCGTACCGCTGACGCTCGTCGGCGTGTGGGTTGCCCAGAACATCGCGGGCAGCGCCGCCACAGGTCCGTTCGACCCGACGGCGGACGGCTCCCCCGACGAGTTCTTCCGGATGTTCGACGGCCAGCTGGCCGGCTCGATCCCCCAGATCGCCTCCTACGTCACCGCGCTGCTCCTGCCGCTGTTCATGGCCGTCGTCATCGGCCAGGGCGTGCAGGGCCGGCGCATCGGGCTCGGCGAGACGGCCCGCGCCGCCCGGGGCCGCATCTGGTCGGCGCTCGGCGTCCTGCTGCTCGTGCTGCTCGCCGGTCTCGTCGCCTTCGGCATCCTCGTCGGCGTGGTCGTGGCCGCGTGGGTGGGCACCGGCGACGGCGACGGCCGCGGGGCCGGCCTCGTCACCTTCCTGGCGGTCGTCGTCGCCATCTGGCTCGTCGTCCTGTTCAGCGTGCGGTGGTGCCTCGCCGTGACGATCGTCGTGCTCGAGGGGGCCGGCCCGGTCACGGCCCTGCGCCGCTCGTGGACGCTGACCCGCAAGCGCGGCTTCTGGCGCATCTTCGGCATCCGGCTGCTGACCGCCATCGTCGTCGGCGTCGCGGGGTCGGTCATCGCCGTGCCCTTGAGCTTTCTCAGCGGCCTGATCTCGGCCGGCGCGGTGACCGGCTCGCTGTGGCTGGTGCCCGTCCTGCAGGCCTGCGTCGTCCTGGTCCAGAGCGTCCTCACGACACCGTTCAGCTCGGGCGTCGACTCGCTGCTCTACGTCGACCAGCGGATCCGCTACGAGGGCCTCGACGTCGCTCTGCTCCAGCGGTCGATGCAGGGCCACGACGCTCGGGCCTCGTGACCCTCGCGTCGGCCCTGCCCACGAGCCCGCCGCTCGACCCGACGGTCGAGCAGGCCCGGGCCTGGCTGGCCCACGAGCTCGCCGCACCGGCGTACGCAGACGACCGCAACCTCCTCGACCGGTTCCGTGACTGGCTCGGCGAGCAGCTGTCCGGTGTCGGTGGCCCGCCGTCGGCGCCGGGCTGGGCGCTGCCGGTCGCGCTCGTCGTCCTCGCCGTCGTCGTGGCCGCCATCCTCGTCGTCGCGGTACGGCGGTCCCCGGCCGTCTCGCGGGCCGGCGCAGGCGGCGGGGTCCTCCACGAGCCGCACCTGACCTCGGCGGACTACCGGGCCCGGGCCGAGGCCGCCCTCGCCCGGGGAGACGCGGCCACCGCCACGGCCGACGCCTTCCGCGCCGTGGCCGCCTCGGCCGCCGAGCGCACCCTCCTCGACGACGTGCCCGGGCGCACCGCCCACGAGATCGGCACGACCCTCGCCACGGTCTTCCCGGCCGAGGCCGGCGAGGTGCGCGACGCCGCCGACCTCTTCGACCGTGTGGTCTACGGACGCGTCCCGGTCGCGGTGGAGGACGCCCGCCGCGTCCTCGACCTCGACGCGCGCCTCGGCGCCACGCGTCCGACCCTCGCGGCGGCCCACCCGGGCGGTGTCCCCGCCGAAGCCGTCGCCCGGGGTGGTGCCCGGTGAGCGCGGCGGTGACCGGGGTCGCCGGTGTGACCGACGTCGCGGGGCTGTCGACCGGTCCGACGGCCTGGAACGCGGCCATCCCGCCCAAGGCGCCCCGCAGCCGGCGCCGCACCGCCGTCCGCGTCCTCGTGCTCGTGCTCGCCGCGGTCGTCGCGGTGTGGGCCCTCGCCGCGGTCGTCGCCGGGCCGGCCCGGTCCGGGCTGCCCCTCGACCCCGACGACCCCGGCCACGCCGGCGCCCGGGCGGCGGCCGAGGTGCTTCGCCAGCAGGGCGTCGAGGTGTCCGTCGTGCGCAGCATCGGCGACCTCGAGCGGACGCTCGACTCCGGCGACACCCGCGCCGCGTGGACCGTCGTGCTCACCGACGCCACCTACCTGGGCCAGGGCGCCGCCGAGCGGCTCACCCTCGCCGTCGAGCAGACCCACCGGTTCGTCGTCGTCGAGCCCGACGACGTCGAGCTCGGCGACCTCGGCCTGCCGCTCACCGTCACCGACCGCGGCCGCACGCACCTCAGTGCCGGGTGCAGGTCGGGCGTCGCCGACCCCACGGACCGGCTCGAGACCTCGTGGAGCAGCTACGGGCTGCTCCACGGCGCTGCCGGCACCGTCCGCTCGGACCGGGCCGGCACCCCCGCCGACCCCACCGACCCCGCCAATCCGGCCGATCCGGCCTACCCTAACGACCCAGCCGACCCGGAAGCCCCGCAGCCGCCGGTGCTGTCGCGCTCGGCCGCCGGTGCGACGGTGTGCTTCCCGACCCCCGACGCCGCGAGGGGCAGCGGGCAGGGCAGCGGGCAGGCCAGCGGGTCGGACGGCTCCGGGAACACGTCGGAGGGCTCCGGCAGCGCCCCCGCGGGCACCGGCACCCAGCGTTCCGGCGCCCTCGTCGTCCTCCCGCCGGAGGGCCGCGCGCCCGAGACCGTCGTGCTCGGATCGGCCGGGGCGGTCAGCAACGGCCAGGTGCTCGACGCGAGCCACGCGGCGCTGACCCTGCGGACGCTGGGGCCGACGGAGCACCTGCTCTGGTACGTGCCCGGGGTCTCCGACCTCGATGCACCCGACTCCTCGGGCAACCACGTGACGGACCCCGGCCGCGGCGTGCCCGGCTGGCTCACACCGGGGGCGCTGCTCCTGGCCGCCGCCGTCGTCGCGTTCGCACTGGCCCGCGGGCGCCGGCTCGGTCGCCTCGTCGTCGAGCCGCTGCCGGTCGTCGTCCGGGCCGTCGAGACCACCGAGGCCCGCGGCCGGCTCTACCACCGCGCCGCCGACCGGCCGCTCGCGGCGCGGGCGCTGCGCGCCGGCACCCGCACCCGGCTCGCCGACCGCCTCGGCCTGCCGCGCTCGACCCCGGTCGTCGCCCTCGTCGATGCCGCCGCCCGGGCCTCGGGCCTGCCCCGTTCCGACGTCGAGCTCGCGCTCGACGGTCCCGACCCGACCACCGACCGCGACCTGCTGCTGCTCGCGCAGCGGCTGGCCGACCTCGAGGAGAGCGTGCGAAGCGCATGAGCCAGACGCCCGACCCCCAGACCAGCACCGCGCCCACGACACCACCGGACGAGCCCGAGCCGTTCCGGGACGCCCTGCCCCATGCGCCCGGCCCCGACGGCGACGGCCCCTCGGACGCCGCCCGCCAGGCCCTCAACGCCGTGCGCGCCGAGGTGGCCAAGGCCGTCGTCGGGCAGGACGCCGCCGTCAGCGCGGCCATCGTCGCCCTCCTCGCCCGCGGCCACCTCCTCCTCGAGGGCGTCCCCGGCGTCGCCAAGACCCTCCTCGTCCGATCGCTCGCGGCGGCGCTCGACCTCACCGCCAAGCGGGTCCAGTTCACGCCCGACCTCATGCCGGGCGACGTCACCGGCTCGCTCGTGCTCGACCCGCGCACGTCGGACTTCACGTTCCGCGAGGGTCCGGTGTTCACCAACCTGCTCCTCGCGGACGAGATCAACCGGACGCCACCGAAGACCCAGTCGGCGATGCTCGAGGCGATGGAGGAGCGCCAGGTCAGCGTCGAGGGCAGGCCACGCCCGCTGCCGACGCCGTTCCTCGTGGCGGCCACCCAGAACCCCGTCGAGTACGAGGGCACCTATCCCCTGCCGGAGGCCCAGCTCGACCGGTTCCTCCTCAAGGTGACGCTCCCGCTGCCGCCGCGCGAGGACGAAGTCGCCGTGCTGCGACGGCACGCGGCCGGCTTCGACCCGCGTGACCTGTCGAGCGCGGGACTGCGGGCCGTCGCCGGCCGGGCCGACCTCGAGGCGGGCGTGCAGGCCGTGCGGCGCGTCGAGGTGTCGCCCGAGATCGCCGGCTACATCGTCGACATCGCCCGCGCCACGCGCACCTCTCCGTCCATCTCGCTCGGCGTCAGCCCCCGCGGAGCCACGGCGCTGCTCGCGACGAGCCGCGCCTGGGCCTGGCTCAACGGGCGGTGGTTCGTCACGCCCGACGACGTCAAGGCGCTCGCGCACGCGACCCTCGCGCACCGCCTCGCGCTCCGGCCGGAGGCCGAGCTCGAGGGGGTCAGCGTCGCGGCCGTCCTCGACAGCGCCCTCGCCTCCGTGCCGGTGCCCCGGTGAGCGGAGCCGGCCCGTGGTCGTGACGACGCGTGCCGCGTGGGCCCTGCTCGCCGGTGCGGTCCTGCTCGTGTGGTGGCCCTCGACGGGCACCGTGCTGCTGTGGGTAGTCGCCGTCGCGGTGCTCGCGGCGGTCGACGTCGCACTGGCGCCCTCCCCGCGCGCCCTCCGCCTCGAACGCACCGGCCCCGCGCAGGTGCGCCTCGGCGAGACCGTCCCGACCGACCTGCTCGTCACCAACCCCGGGCGCCGGGCGGTCCGTGGCCTGCTGCGCGACGCGTGGCCGCCGTCCGCGGGAGCGACCCCCGACCGGCATCCGCTGCGCGTCGGCGCCGGCGAGCGGGTCCGCGTCCGCACCCCGCTGCGTCCGACGCGGCGGGGGGACCGGGCCGCCGACCGCGTCACCGTGCGCACCGTGGGTCCGCTCGGCCTGGCCGGCCGGCAGCACTCGACGAGCGTTCCGGGCAGCGTCCGGGTCCTGCACCCCTTCCCGTCCCGACGCCACCTGCCCAGCCGCCTTTCGCGGCTGCGCGAGATCGACGGCCGCTCGGCCGTGCGACGCCGCGGCCAGGGCACCGAGTTCGACTCGCTGCGGGACTACGTCGAGGGCGACGACGTCCGCTCGATCGACTGGCGGGCCACGGCGCGCCGGCGCTCCGTCGTCGTGCGCACCTGGCAGCCGGAGCAGCACCGCCACGTCGTCATCGTCGTCGACACGTCGCGCACGAGCGCGGGGCGCGTCGGCGACGTGCCGCGGCTCGACGCCGCCATGGATGCCGCCCTGCTCCTCACGGCTCTCGCGAGCCGGGCCCACGACCGCGTCGACGTCCTGGCCGGCGACCAGGCCGTCCGGGCCCGGGTCGGCGGGTCCGTCGACCGGGCGACGCTGCTCGCCGACGTCGTGTCGGCCCTGGCGCCGGTCGACGCCGCGCTCGTGGAGGCCGACTGGACGGCCCTCGTGTCGGGCCTCGTCGGCCGCGGCCACCACCGCGCCCTCGTCGTGCTCCTGACCCCGCTGGAACCAGCGGCCGTCGAGGAGGGCCTGTTCCCCGTGCTGCCCGCCCTCGTCGCTCGGCACCGGGTCGTCGTCGCCAGCGTGGCCGACCCGGCCGTGACGGCCCTGCGGCAGGCGCGCGAGACCGCCCAGGACGCGTACGCCGCCGCCGCCGCCGAGCGCACGAGCGCCCAGCGCCGCCGCGTCGCGGAGGCCTTGGAACGGATGGGCGTCGACGTCATCGACGCCGACGCCGACGCGCTGCCGCCGCGCCTCGCCGACCACTACCTCCGCCTCAAGAGCGAAGGACTGCTGTGACGCGTCAGCCGGCGACCGGAGCGGCGTCGCCGGCCTCGCGGGCGGACACGTCGCCCGTCGTGCCGCGCCGGTGGGTCCGGCGGCCGATGACGAACACGTAGACGAGGAAGGCGCCCCAGGCGACCAGCCCGATGGCGATGCGCGCGGCCGTCGGCAGCCCCGACGGCGTGACGAAACCCTCGATGAAACCACTGACGAGCAGCACCGCCACGAGCCCGAGCGCGATGCCGACGACCGTGCGCCCGGCCCGGGCGAACGACGCCGAGCGCGACAACGGTCCCGGCTCGACCCACGACCAGAACAGCCGCAGACCGGCGCCGCCTGCGACGAACACCGCGGTCAGCTCGAGCAGCCCGTGCGGCAGGATGAGCCCGAAGAACAGCGAGGCGCGGTCGTGGCTGACCATGAGCGCCGCGACGATGCCGAGGCCGACGACGTTCTGCCACAGGACGTACAGCACGGGCAGGCCGAGCGCCCCGAACGCGATGCACTGGGCCGCGACCCACGCGTTGTTGACCCAGACCTCCGTGGCGAACTCGTGGTGAGCGAACTCCGAGTAGTACCCGGCGAAGTCCGTGTCGACGTAGGCGTGGATCTGCTCGGCCGTCAGCTGCGACGTGTAGAGCTCGGGGTGCGCCACCGTCCACCACGCCACGAGCGCGGTGACGACGAGGCTGCCGACGAGCGTCGACACCCACCAGCGGCGCAGGTCGTAGAGCGCGGCCGGGAAGGTGCTCGTGAAGAAGGCCAGCAGGCCGGCCCACGTCGACGCGTGGCGCCCGGCGAGGGAGAGGCGCGCGCGGGTCAGCAGCGTCGACAGGTGGCGTACGAGCGCCGGGTCCGGCGCCGTCGAGCGCACCTGCGACAGGTGGGTCGAGACGCGTTCGTAGAGGTCCAGCAGCTCGTCGGCCTCGGCGCCCGAGAGGCGGCGCCGCCGGCTCAGCGCGTCGAGGCGCTGCCACTGCTCGTGGTGCGCGGTGACGAGCGCATCGACGTTCACGGCGTCACCCTAGCCGCGCGGGTCCGGCCGCGGGCGGCGTCGGTCCACAACCGACCGGGTCCGGCCCGCGGGGGTCCTTCGCGGGGTTAGCCTGCCCCTCGTGACGGCGAACGCGCGCAGCACGCCGGTGCCCTACCGGGGGTACGCGGCGCAGGAGTCGGTGACCGGCGAGGGCGTCGCGCTCGAGCTGCCGGTCGCCAACATCGGCTCCCGGGCGGTGGCGGGCCTCATCGACGTCGTCGTCAACGGCCTGGCCTGCTGGGGCCTGGCCGTGCTCGCCCTCGGCCTCACCGAACGGTCCTCCGAGGCGGTCAGCCGGACCGCCCTCGTGGTCGTCGTCGTCGGGGTGCTCGTCGGCGTGCCGGCCACGACCGAGGCGCTCACCCGCGGCCGGACGCTCGGCAAGCTCGTCATGGGTCTGCGGGTCGTGCGCGACGACGGCGGTCCGGTGTCCTCGCGGCACACCCTGACCCGCGCCCTCGTCGGCTGGCCCGAGGTCTACCTGACCTCCGGTGTCGCGGCCCTCATAGCGGGCCTGTCCAGCTCGCGCGTCAAGCGCCTCGGCGACCAGGCCGCGGGCACGTACGTCGTCGCGGAGCGCAGCCGGCTGACCCTGCCGCCGCCGCCGCAGATGCCGGCCGAGCTCGAGGCGTGGGCCGCCCACGCCGACATCGCCCCGCTCGACCCCGGCCTGGCCGCCGCGCTGCGGCAGTTCCTCCCGCGCGCGGCGTCCTTCGCGCCCCCCGCGCGCGACGCGGGCGGGCGCCAGCTGCTCGGACGCGTCCTCGCGGCGGTCGCCCCGCTCCCGCCCGCGGGACACCACCCCGAGACCGTCCTGCGCGCCGTCGCCGCCGAGAGGTACCGCCGCGACCTCGCGCGGCTCGAGCGCGAGCAGCGGCTGCGCGACGCGGTCCTGCCCCGCGAGCTCTGACGCCGGGCCGGCGTCGGTGACGTGGCCCATCTAACGGTTCGGTGTCCCAAGTGTCCACCTGCCGGGATAGGTGGCAGGATCGGCCAGACCCAGCGCAGCGCACCGTCGCGCCTGCCTGACCGATGCAACGCCCGGAAGGACCCCACACGCATGCGCCGCATGTCCCTCATCGCCGCCACCGGCCTCGTCGCCGTCGGCCTCTCGCTGTCCGCCTGCGGGTCGGACTCACTGTCGACCAACCCCGGCAGCGCCGGTTCCGCGGCCGGCGGCCCCGCCACGACGCCGGCCGGTGGCGGCGTCGACCAGGCCCTCGCCGCCAAGGTGCCCGCAGCCCTCAAGAGCAAGGGCGTCATCACCGTCGGCACCGACCCGACGTACGCGCCGAACGAGATGCTCGGCTCCGACGGCAAGACGGTCGAGGGCTTCGACGTCGACGTCTTCAACGCCGTGGCCGCCAAGCTCGGTCTCAAGACCGAGTGGCAGCCGGCCGGCTTCCCCACGATCATCCTCGGCGTCACGAGCGGCAAGTACGACATCGGCGTCTCGAGCTTCACCATCAACCCCGACCGCAAGAAGCAGGTCAACATGGTGAGCTACTACAAGGCCGGCACCCAGTGGGTCGTCGCCAAGGGCAACCCCGAGAAGGTCACCATGGACGACGTCTGCGGCAAGAGCGTCGGTGCCCAGAAGGGCACCGTCCAGGCCGACGACCTCGCCGCCCGCAGCAAGAAGTGCACCGACGCCGGCAAGCCGGCCATCACCATGGTCATCCAGGAGGGCCAGAACCAGGTGACGTCCGACGTCGTCAGCGGCAAGACCGTCGCGATGCTCGCCGACTCGCCGGTCGGCCTCTACGCCGTCAAGACGACGGGCCAGCTCGAGCCGCTCGGCGACATCTACGACTCGGCCCCCTACGGATTCGTCGTCCCCAAGGACCAGACCGACTTCGCCAACCTCCTCGTCGAGGCCCTCAAGGCCACCAAGGCCGACGGCAGCTACGAGGCCGCCCTGAAGAAGTACTCGGTCGAGGCCGGCGCCATCGACGACTTCGCCCTGAACCCGTGAGCGAGACCACCGGCACCACGACGGGCTCGTCCCCGGCCGCAACCGAGGCCGGGGACCGCCCCCGCCCCATCAACACACGGCCATGTCCCCACCCCCGGCCACGGGTTG
>NZ_JBPGXG010000170.1:0-8485 GCF_056755255.1 Monashia sp. HAY1-5C
TCCGTCATCGGCAGCGTCAGATGTGTATAAGAGACAGACCCTGCACGCGTCGACCCCGAGCACCGGTGCGGTCACCTCGACGGGTGGCGGCACCGGCGGCCCGGCCGTCGCCGCCGGCACCACCTGTTCCGCCCGACCGAGCGGCGGAGCCTTCGCGCTCGACCCGCGTGAGGTCTCGACCGGGTACCGCTCGGCGTTGCGCCGCGCCTTCGAGGCGAGGGCGGCGTCGAGGTCGAGGTCGAGCACGTCGGCGAGGCGCAGCAGGTAGGTCAGCACGTCGGCGACCTCGTCGGCGACGTCACCCGCGCGGTCGCCGGCCATGACGGCTCGTGACTCCTCGGGGGTCATCCACTGGAAGACCTCGACGAGCTCGGCCACCTCGACGGACAACGCCATGGCGAGGTTCTTCGGGTCGTGGAAGCGGCCCCAGTCGCGCTCGTCGGCGAAGGCCCGGATGCGCTCGCGCCACGCGTCGGTGTCCATGGGCCCAGCCAACCACCCGCCGAGCCCGGCCATCGGGCGGTGGCGGACCCCATGCCGCGAGTCGGTCCGACGCCCACCCGCCGGGACGACCCTTCGACACGTCGCCGGGGCGGACGTAGCGTGAGGTGGTGAGCGACTTCGTCAGCGACACCGGCGGCACCAGCGGCACCAGCGACGGCACCGGCTCGAACCCCACCGGCTCCCGGCCCGCGACGCTCGGCGCCCTGCGCGCGTCCGGGCACGTCCATCGCAGCGTGAAGGCCGAGATCCGCGACAACCTCCTCGCCCGCCTCCGAGCGGGCGAGGACGCGTTCCCGGGCATGGTCGGGCTCGAGGACACCGTGCTGCCCGAGCTCGAGAGCGCCCTGCTCGCCGGTCACGACCTCGTTCTGCTCGGCGAGCGCGGCCAGGGCAAGACGCGGCTCATGCGCACCCTCGCCGGGCTGCTCGACGAGTGGAGCCCGGTCGTCGAGGGGTGCGAGATCGGCGACGACCCGCACCAGCCGTCGTGCGTGCGCTGCCGACGCCTCGCCGGCGAGCTCGGCGACGACCTGCCCGTCGTGTGGCGACACCGCAGCGAGCGCTACACCGAGAAGCTCGCGACCCCCGACACCAGCGTCGGTGACCTCGTCGGCGACGTCGACCCGGTCAAGGTCGCCCAGGGCCGCACGCTCGGCGACCCCGAGACCGTCCACTACGGCCTCGTCCCGCGCAGCAACCGTGGCATCTTCGGCCTCAACGAGCTGCCCGACCTCGCCGAGCGCATCCAGGTCGCGCTGTTCAACGTGCTCGAGGAGCGTGACATCCAGATCCGCGGGTACTCGCTGCGACTGCCCCTCGACCTCCTGCTCGTCGCCACGGCCAACCCGGAGGACTACACGAACCGCGGCCGGATCATCACTCCGCTGAAGGACCGCTTCGGCGCCGAGATCCGCACCCACTACCCGCTCGAGGTGGCGGACGAGGTGGAGCTCGTCGCACAGGAGGCGCACCTGGTCGCCGACGTGCCCGAGCACCTGCTGGAGGTCATCGCCCGGTTCACCCGAGGCCTGCGCAAGTCGGCGTCGGTCGACCAGCGGTCGGGCGTGTCCGCGCGGTTCGCGATCGCGGCCGCCGAGGGGGTGGCCGGTTCGGCCCTGCGTCGGTCGGCCCGCGTCGGCGAGGCCTACGCCGTCGCGCGCATCTGCGACGTGCCGACCGTCGTGCCCACGCTGCTCGGCAAGGTCGAGTTCGAGATGGGTGAGGAGGGGCGCGAGCGCGACGTCCTCGCGCACCTGCTGCGGCTCGCGACGGCCGAGACGTATCGGGCGCGCCTCGCCGGCCTCGACCTCACCGGGTTCACCAACCTCTTCGCCGACGGCGCCGTCGTCGAGACCGGCGACCTCATCCCCGGTGCCGAGCTGCTGGCCCAGGTCGGCACGGTGCCGGGCCTGAGCAAGGTCCTCGACCGGCTCGGCCACGGCGACGACGCGTCACCCGGGCAGGTCGCTGCCGCAGTGGAGTTCGTGCTCGAGGGCCTGCACCTGACGCGTCGCATCGACAAGGACACCGTCGCGGGCCGCACCGTCTACGGGGCCTGAGCCGACGGGCCCGGGCTCAGCGGGCCGCGCCGGAGGGCACTGCGGTCACGACGAGGTTCTCGTCGTAGCTGCGCGTCGCCCGGTCGAAGTGGCCCGCGCACGTCATGAGCACGAGTCGGTGCTCGCCCCGTTGGTCGAAGACCGCGCTCGACGCGTCGATGGCGGCCTTGGGGACGGCCCGCACCGACGTGACGCGGTAGCCGGCCCGGTGCCCCTCGCCCTCGAGCACGACGGGGTCGCCGGGACGGAGGCGGGCCAGCCGCTCGAAGAACCCGAGGCCCTGGCCCGGCGCGTCGAGGTGGCCGGCGACGACGACGGTGCCGAAGGGGTCACCGGCCCACGCGCTGCCGTCCCACCAGCCGACGCGCCGGATGTCGGTCGGGACGGCCAGCACGCCGTCGACGGTGGTGGCCGGGTCGACCGGTGCGTCCTCCCCACCGGGCAGGACGACGCGCTCGGGCCGGAACCGCACGCGTTCGCTCGCCGCGGTGCGGGCCACGCGAGCAGACGGTGGTGCGCTCGCCGTCGCTGCTGTTGCCGGGGTCGCGGTTTCCGTGCCCGCCGCCTGCGGTGCCGTGCCTGCCGACCTCCCCGCCGACGTGCCCGCCGCCGTGACCGGCGAACCGCAGCCCGCCACGCCCAGGCTCAGGAGCACGGCCATGCTCATGACCACGACCGGTACCACCACGCGTCGCCCCGGACGGCGCGTGCGGAGCCCTCCGGGCGTCACCGGTGCAGCGAGAGCGGCCCGAACGACAGCGCGGAGCCGGCGTCCGTCTGTCCGCCGGCGCCGGTGTCGACCCGGCCCGGGGCGCCCGACCCGGTGCTCCCGACGGGAAGCACCTGCACGACGACGCGCATCGTCTTGCTCGACGGGTCCCCGACGGCGAAGACGCGGTTGAGCGACCCGGCCTTGACGGCGAGGTCGAGCGGCCCGAGGACGACCGGCGAGGTGGCTCCGGCCGGGACGATGTCGACCCGGTACGTCCCTGCGGGCACGACGAGGTCGAGTGACTCGCCGTTGGCGATGTTGGCGAACAGCACCTTGCCGTTCACGCGGATGTCGGCCGGGGGCACGGCAGCGGTGTGCGCCACGGCGACCGCCGCCTTGCCGGCCGGCACGGGCTTGGTCGCGTTGTCGTAGAGCGTCACCGTCGGGGCCCCCGCCGGGTTGACGGGCAGGTGCAGCACGACGTCCGTGCTCGACCCCCGTCGCAGGTCGACCATCCGAGCGAGGATGCGGGTTGCCTTGTCGGAGAACGAGATCGTGTGCTTGCCCGGGGTGATGTCGATGGCCTTCGACAGCGTGGCCCCGGCCATTCCGCTGGCCTCGGTCCGCCCGTCGACGGCGACGTCGACCGTGCGTCCGGGCAACCCCTGGACCACGTAGATCCGCGCCTGCGGCTCCGCCGCGTGCGACGCCCCGGCCCACGCGCCGAGTCCTGCCGTCGTCATGAGTGCCGCGGTCCCCACGACCGCGCGTCGACGAACGTCCATGCGCTCCACCTCCCCAGGTGAGAGTCCCGGAGCCGTCGGAAAGTTTCCCCCGTCCGACAGGTCCCGTGACATCGACTATAGGTCAGACTCATGGGACCGGAGGTCTCTCGGGGGGAGGGATCTGGCCGGGGAAGGGATGCGGCCCATGGGGGACGCACGCACCAAGCGGGGCTCCCTCGTCCTGCGGCGGTACGGGGCCGGCGTCGCCCTGCCCCTGGCCCTGCTGGCCGGGGCCGGGTGGGTCTGGGCCCATGCGCCGGAGGTGGGCTCCACTACGCGGTCCGGCAGTCCGGAGCCTGCCGCGCCGCGGGCGACCGGCGAGGGCGGCACGAGGCCGTCACCGACGCCCTCGAGGCCCTCGAAGCCGACACCCGCGCCGAAGAGGACGCCGCCGCACGCGACGCCGACGTCCCGGGCGCCGAGCGGGCCCGGCATCAACAAGCCCGGCGTGCACCTGCGGGTCACACCGACACCGGACGGGGCGCTCGAGGTCTCCGAACGGGTCGTGCTCGCCACCGAGCTGACGCGGCTGACCCTCCGGCCGCCCGACGTCGGGGCGGCGGGCCGCGACTTCCGCACCCTCCGTCCGGTGGCCCTGCAGGTGCAGCTGACCGTCGACGGCCAGCCGGTCGCGGTCGACTCCGGCACGGTGTCGACGCGGCAGGTCGTCGTGGTCGGGCGACCCTCGCTGGTCCTCGAGCTGCGGTACGTCCTCAGCGGCAGCACGGTGCGCAGCGTCCCGTCCGTTGCCGGCCGCTCCCTCGCAGCCGTCGCACCGCTCGTGTCGTCGGCCGACGCGCCGGTCGTCGTGTCCACCCAGGGCGACTCCGTGCTCAACCTCACCTGCCCGGAGCTGACCGGCGACGCGCGCGTGTGTTCCGACGGCGTTCGCGGCGCCATGACGGTGCGCGCGCCGCTGCCCGTCGACCGTGCGCTCGTCGTCCTCCAGCTCGACCTGCCGAGGCCGTGATGGTCACCGCGCTTCGGGAGGTGCTGCTGTTCCTCGACGAGGCCGCGGCGCTCGTCGGGTTCGTCCTCGTCGCAGGGCCGCTCGCCTTCTGGGCCACTGTGGCCCGCGACGGCCGGTACCTGCGCAGGCAGCTGCTCCTCGTCGACGTCGGCGTCTACGTGCTGGGCGCCGCCGCCGTCCTGCTCCCGGTCGTCCTCGTGACCACCGGGACGCCGTTCGGCGACGTCCCGCGTGACACGTGGGCGTCCGTGCTGGTCCGGCTCGCCGCCCTCGCCGCGCTCGTCGCCTGGTTCCCCGACCTGGCGGCGGGGCCGATCGTCGGTCCGCGACGCGGCTGGGCGTGCCTCGCGGTCGTCGTCCTGTCGGCGACGTTCCTCGCCGCGCCGGCCGACGCGCCCGGCCCGCGTCCCTGGCTGGTCGTCGTCGCGCTCCTCGCCCATGTCGTCGCGGCGGCGGTCTGGCTCGGCGGTGTCGTCGTCCTCGCAGCGTCCGGCCTGCCGATGCGCGACCTCGACGCGCTGTCGGCGGAGGTCGGCGCGTTCTCGCGGACGACGCTGGCGTGCGTCGTGACCGTGGTCGTGTCGAGCGTCGTCCTCGTGGTCGGCAGCAGCCGGGCCGACGTGGTGGGCCTGCCCTCCACCGGCTACGGCCTGGTGCTCGTCGTCAAGACGGTGATGTTCGCGGTCATGGTCATCGTCGCCGACCACGCGCGACGACGCGTCGACGCCGTGCTGCTCCACCGCCTGCGTACCGGGTCCGACTCCCTGCCGGGGATCCAGGCGTGGTCGCTGCTCATGGGCAGCCAGGTCGCAGGAGCCGCGGTGCTCGTCCTCGGCTCGGTCGTCCTGTTCCGCCTCGGCCCTCCGTCGTGAGCCGCGACGCGCAGGCCGCCACGCGGGGGTCGGGGGGATCCGCGGCGCGGCGACGGCCGTCGACAGCCTCCCGGGCCGGACGTAGCGTGGGGCGATGAGCCCTCGCGACACCGGCGACGTGCACGGCCGCTTCCGTTACGGGCCGTGGACCGGTGGCCCCGACCCGCTGGCGCCGCCGTTCGACGTCCGCTCGGCGCTCGACGAGGTCGGCCGTGACGTCCTCGCCGGCGGCAGCCTCCGGGAGTCGCTGCGCGACCTGCTCCGACGCGGCCTGGACGGCCGGCGCGGGCTCGACGACCTCGCCGACCGTGTCCGTCGGCTGCGCGAGGCGGCCCGCCGCCGCGGCGACCTCGGCGGCACGCTCGACCAGGTGCGCGCCATGCTCGACCAGGCGCTCGCCCAGGAGCGCGACGCCCTCGCCGGTGAGGAGGGCGACGCGGCGCGCCTCGCGGAGATGGACCTCGCGACGATCCCCGACGACGTCGCCGGGGCGGTGCGGGCGCTCGCCGACCACGAGTGGCATTCCGACGAGGCCCGCGCCACCTACGAGCAGATCCGACGCATGCTCCAGCGCGAGGTCGTCGGCGCGCAGTTCGAGGGGTTGCGCCGGGCGCTGTCCGGCGACGACCCCGGAGCGATGCAGGCGGTCAAGGACATGCTCGCGGACCTCAACGAGCTGCTCGCGGCGCACGCCCGGGGCGAGGACACCGACGACCGGTTCCGCGACTTCATGGACAAGCACGGCGAGATGTTCCCCGAGAACCCGCAGAACGTCGACGAGCTGATCGACGCCCTCGCCCGCCGGCAGGCCGCCGCGGAGCGCCTGCTCGCGTCGCTGAGCCCGGAGCAGCGCGAGCAGCTGGCCCAGCTGATGTCGGACGCGCTCGGGGACCCCGATCTCGCCTCGCAGATGGCGCAGCTGTCCGACAACCTCCGCGCGCTGCGCCCGGGCCTGGACCGCTCCACGCCGGTGCGCCCGGGGCAGGGACCCGAGTCGCTGGGTTGGGGCCAGGCGGTCGACGCCGTCGCGGAGCTGGCCGACCTCGAGCAGCTCGGCGAGCAGCTCGGCCAGTCGTACTACGGCGCGAGCCTCGACGACGTCGACGTCGAGCGTCTCGAGCAGCACCTCGGCGCCGACGCCGCCAGGGACATGGACCAGCTGCGCCGGCTCGAGCACGAGCTCGAGCGCCAGGGCTACGTCTCGAGGGGCGACGACGGCCTCCGGCTCACGCCTCGCGCCGTCCGGCGTCTGGGCGAGACGGCGCTGCGCCGCGTCTTCGAGCGCGTCGACGCCACCGGCCGGGGTGACCACGACGACCGCAGTGCCGGCCAGGCCGACGAGCTGACGGGACTCTCACGGCAGTGGGAGTTCGGCGACGAGCTGCCGATCGACACCGTCCGCACCGTCTCGAACGCCTTGCGCCGCAATGCAGCCCACCGGTCTGCGTCGGGCACCGGCGGCGTCGACCTGCTCGTCGAGGACTTCGAGGTGGCCGAGACCGAGCGGCGGGCCCGCGCGGCCGTCGCCCTCTGCGTCGACATGTCCTTCTCGATGCTCCAGGAGGGACGCTGGGGGCCGATGAAGCAGACGGCGCTCGCCCTCTCGCACCTCGTGCAGACGCGGTTCCGCCACGACGCGCTCGAGATCATCGGCTTCAACCTCGCCGCCCGCCGCCTGTCGCCCGTCGAGCTGACCGAGGCGGAGCCGGAGTGGGTGCAGGGCACCAACCTCCAGCACGCGCTCATGCTCGCCTCCCGCCACCTGCGGCGCCATCCCGACGCGGAGCCCGTCGTGCTCGTCGTCACCGACGGCGAGCCGACGGCCCATCTCGAGGCCGACGGGCGGCCGTCGTTCCACTGGCCGGCCCTGCCCGAGACGGTCCGCGCGACCGTGGCGCAGGTCGACGAGCTGCGACGCTCGGGCGCCACGCTCAACGTCTTCATGCTCGGCGACGACCCGGGCCTCGCGCGGTTCGTCGACGCCGTCGCGCGCCGGGCCGGCGGACGCGTCTTCACCCCGGACGTGTCCCGGCTCGGCGAGTACGTCGTCGCCGACTACCTCCGCAGCCGCCGCGGGCGATGACCCCCGCCCTGTCCGACCGGCACCGCCAAATGGATGGCCCGCGGCCCGGAGGCGGTGTCATCCTCGCCGCATGACGACCTCGCGCACGCGCCGCCAGCCCGGTCCCGCCGACCGGCGCCTGCACCGCATCGAGGCGTACTACGACCGTGTCCCGCGCGCCGTGGCCACGACCGAGGAGGTGGGCCCGTTCACCCTCTTCCTGGCCGAGGAGGGCACCGGCTGGCAGTTCTACGCGCGGCCGCGCCTCGGCGGCGGTGACGCGTTCACCGTGTCGGACGTCGAGCGGGTCCTCGCGCGGCAGGCGGCCCTGGACGTGCCGCGTGCCATCGAGTGGGTGGACGACGTGACGCCGACGCTGCTGCCCGCGGTCCGCGCGGCCGGGTACGAGCCGCGCCGCTACCCGCTGCTCGTCCTGCCCCCCGACGTCGTCGTCGAACCGGACCCGCGGGCCCGCCCGCTGCGTCCGGCCGAGCCGCACCTCGCCCTCGCCATCGGGACCGTGTCGGCGGGGTTCGGCGAGCGTGACGTCGTCGAGCCGAAGGACACCGGCAAGCGCCCCGAGCTCATCGAGAACGGCGAGCTCGTCGTCGTCGCCTCGTTCGAGGAGGGTCGGCTCTGCGGCGCGGGGTCGGCCGCGCCGCGGGGGGACGTCGCCGAGCTCATGGGGATCGCCGTGCCGCCGAAGCACCGCGGCCGTGGCCACGGCAGCGCCATCACCCGCACGCTCGTCAGCACGTGTCGCGAGCACGGCGTCGACCTCGTCTTCCTCACCGCGGGCTCCGACCCCACGGCCGACATCTACCGCCGCGTCGGCTTCGTCGACCTCGGGACGGCGTGCGTCCTCGAGCTCGACGACTGACGAGATCGGGCGGCCCGTCAGCGGGCTCGGGGGCTGTGCCGCCCACGCCTACGACAGTGCTCAGTCAGAGTGAGCAGTGACGTAGCGGTGGGAGGGTGTCGCCGCTGTCTCTTATACACATCTGACGCTGCCGACGACGGA
>NZ_JBPGXG010000171.1:0-8392 GCF_056755255.1 Monashia sp. HAY1-5C
TCCGTCGTCGGCAGCGTCAGATGTGTATAAGAGACAGGGAGGGCGCGCAACGCCGTCTCGGGGCCTCGTGCCGTCCGGCCTCCGTCAGCGTCGGGCGGCCGAGGACGCGTCGCCACCGGCTCGTAGACTCGGCGCCATGACGCCGGAGCAGCTGCGCGCCCTCCTGTGCGGCGTGGCGACGCGGGCCGCGCGCACCGGCGAGCTCCCCGACGAGGCCGAGGCCGGACCACCAGTCGGGCCGCTGTTCCGGCCCACGGACCCGCGCGCCGCCGGCGTCGTCGCCGACTGGGTCACCCCCGTCGCCCAGCGGTGGGGTCCGCGCCTGGACCTCGCGCCCCGTGACCTCGCACGCGTCCTGGCCCGGGGCCTGACGGAGCAGCGCCCGGTGTCGGCCGTCGAGGTGGCGCCCACGGGCCTCATCGCCATCACGCTCGAGGACGCCGACCGCGCGGCGATCATCGAGGTCGTCCGGCGCGAGGCCGACACCTACGCCTGCCCGCACGGGACGGCGCACGTCGACCGGACCGAGCGGCCGGGGGAGCGCGGGCCGCGGGACCCGCTCCGCGGGGTCCAGCTGTCCCATGCGCGGCTGTGCCGGCTCGTCCGCAACGCCGAGGCCGCCGGCGTGCAGGTCCGCCCGTCGACGCGCCTCGAGACCCTGACCCACGTCACGGAGCGGCACCTGCTCGTCGCCCTCGCCGACCTGCCCCAGCGGCTCGAGCACCACCGCGGCGACCCGGCCGCCCAGGTCCGCGCACTCGTCGAGCTGGGGCGACTCGCCGACGAGTGGGACCACCCGACGCGGCCCCTCGCCGTGGGCGCACCCGTGGAGCCGGTCCACGGGGCCAGACTCGCGCTCGCCGACGCCGCTCGCGTCGTCTTGCGCAATGGACTCGGCCGCCTCGCAGCGGCGGCCCCCGAGAGGATGTAGGAATGCGCGCACACGAAGCCGGAGCGCTCCACGCCGAGGGCTACCGAGGGCCGGCGTGGCTCCAGACCCCCGTCGACATCAACGCGCTGGTGCCGTCGCTGTGGGCCTCGTCGGTCGGCAGGGGAGGTGACGGCGCGCTCACGGTCGGCGGCGTCTCGGTCGTCGACCTCGCCCGCGACTTCGGCACTCCCGCCTACGTCATCGACGAGGACGACTTCCGTTCGCGCGCAAGGGAGTTCAAGCAGACGTACGCGGAGGTCTTCGACGACCTGTGCGGTGGTGCCGACGTCTACTACGCCGGCAAGGCGTTCCTCTGCACCGAGGTCGCGCGATGGATCCACGACGAGGGTCTGCACCTCGACGTCTGCACCGGTGGCGAGCTCGCCGTCGCGATGCGGGCCGGAGTGCCGGGGGAGCGGATCGGCCTGCACGGCAACAACAAGAGCCTCGCCGAGATCCGCCAGGCCCTCGAGTACGGCGTCGGGCGCATCGTCGTCGACTCCTTCGACGAGATCGAGCGGGTGGCCGGGGTGGCCGCCGAGCTCGGCGTGGTGGCCCCGGTCCTCGTCCGGGTCACGGTCGGTGTCGAGGCCCACACGCACGAGTTCATCGCGACGGCCCACGAGGACCAGAAGTTCGGCCTGTCGCTCTCGGGTGGCCAGGCCTTCGAGGCGGTCCGCCGCATCCTCGGGCGCCCCGACCGCCTCCGGCTGCTCGGCCTGCACAGCCACATCGGCTCCCAGATCTTCGACACGTCGGGCTTCGAGGTGTCGGCCCGACGCATCCTCGGGCTGCACACGCAGGTCGCCCGCGAGCTCGGCGTCGAGCTGCCCGAGCTGGACCTCGGTGGCGGCTTCGGCATCGCCTACACGACCGAGCACGACCCGCTGCCGCCCAAGCACCTCGCGGCGGGCATGGCCGAGATCGTCGAGCGCGAGTGCCGTGCCGACGGCGTCGCCGTTCCGCGCATCTCGATCGAGCCCGGGCGTGCCATCGCCGGCCCGAGCACCTTCACGCTGTACGAGGTGGGGACCGTCAAGCCCGTCGACCTCGACGGCGGCGCCCAGCGCGTCTACGTCTCGGTCGACGGCGGGATGAGTGACAACGTGCGCACCGCCCTCTACGACGCCAACTACTCGTGCACGCTCGCCGGCCGGGCGTCCACCGCCGCGCCGGTCCTCGCCCGGGTGGTCGGCAAGCACTGCGAGAGCGGCGACATCGTCGTCAAGGACGAGTTCCTGCCGGCCGACGTCGCGGCCGGCGACCTCGTCGCCGTGCCCTGCACGGGCGCCTACTGCCGCTCGCTGTCGAGCCAGTACAACCACACGCCGCGGCCGCCCGTCGTCGCCGTCCGCGACGGCCTCGCCCGCCTGATCGTCCGGCGCGAGACCGTCGACGACCTGCTCGCGCTCGATGTCTGATGGAGCCGCAGATCCTGTGTCGAGCATGTCCGGATCGCGAAACAATGGCCGGCCCGGGGCCGGACGGACGGCAGGATTCGCACCGTGGAGCGCGCTGTGAGTGACCGGAAGCCGTTGCGCGTCGCCCTCCTCGGGGCCGGCGTCGTCGGTGGCGCCGTCGCGCGCCTGCTCGTCGAGCACGCCGACGACATGGCCGCGCGGGTCGGCGCGCCGCTCGAGATCGCCGGCATCGCCGTGCGCCGGGGCGGCCGCGACCGGTCCGACCTCGGCGTGGACCCGGGCCTGTTCACGACCGACGCGGAGGGCCTCGTCACGCGGGCGGACGTCGTCGTCGAGGTCATCGGCGGCATCGAGCCGGCACGCTCGCTCATCCTGCGCGCCATGGAGCACGGCGCCTCCGTCGTCACGGCCAACAAGGCGCTCCTTGCCGAGGACGGGCCGACGCTCTACGCCGCGGCCGCCCGGCACGGCGTCGACCTGTACTACGAGGCCGCCGTCGCCGGTGCCATCCCGCTGCTGCGCCCGCTGCGCGAGTCGCTCGCGGGTGACGAGGTGACCAAGGTGCTCGGCATCGTCAACGGCACGACCAACTACGTGCTCGACAAGATGGACACGACCGGTGCCGGGTTCGCGGACGCCGTCGAGCAGGCGCAGTCCCTCGGCTACGCCGAGGCCGACCCCACCGCCGACGTCGAGGGTTTCGACGCCGCGGCCAAGGCCGCCATCCTCGCCTCGCTCGCCTTCCACACCCGCGTGGCCGGCACGGACGTGCACCGAGAGGGCATCACCGAGGTCACCGCCGCCGACGTCGCGGCGGCCCGCGAGATGGACGCCGTCGTCAAGCTGCTCGCGATCTGCGAGCGCGGGGACGCCGGCGTCAGCGTCCGGGTCCACCCGGCGATGATCCCGCGCACCCATCCGCTCGCCGGCGTCCGCGAGGCCTTCAACGCCGTGTTCGTCGAGGCCGACGCCGCGGGGCAGCTTATGTTCTACGGCAAGGGCGCCGGCGGCGACCCCACCGCCTCGGCCGTCCTCGGCGACATCGTCGCCGTGGCCCGGCACCGTGTCGGCGGGGGCCTCGGGCCGGGCGAGTCGAGCTACGCCGAGCTGCCGGTCCTGCCCATGGGCCAGGCCCAGACCCGCTACCACATCAGTCTCGAGGTGGCCGACCGCTCCGGCGTCCTCGCCCAGGTCGCCGCGGCGTTCGCCGACCACGACGTGTCCATCGAGACCGTCCGGCAGCAGCTCGTCCGCGACGAGGACGGCCAGGGCGCCCGGGCCACCCTCATCATCGTCACCCACACCGCGAGCGACGCGGCGCTGTCGGCCACGGTCGAGGCGCTGCGCACGCTCGAGGTCGTCCGTGGCGTCAACTCCGTCATGCGCGTGGAAGGTTCCTGATGGCTCACCAGTGGCGGGGTGTCATCCCCGAGTACGCCGACCGGCTGCCGATGCTCGAGGGCGCACCGGTCGTGACGCTTCGCGAGGGCGGCACGCCGCTCATCCCGGCGGAGAAGCTGTCGGAGCGGGTCGGGGCCGAGGTGCACCTCAAGTACGAGGGGCTCAACCCCACCGGCTCGTTCAAGGACCGCGGCATGACCGCGGCGATCAGCCTCGCCGCCAAGAAGGGTGCGAAGGCCGTCATCTGCGCCAGCACCGGCAACACGAGCGCCTCCGCCGCGGCGTACGCGACCAAGGCCGGCATGGCGTGCGGCGTTCTCGTGCCCGAGGGCAAGATCGCCATGGGCAAGCTGAGCCAGGCCATCGCCCACGGCGCGACCCTGCTGCAGGTCGACGGCAACTTCGACGACTGCCTCAACCTCGCGCGCAAGCTCGCCGAGGCCTACCCGGTCGAGCTCGTCAACTCCGTCAACCCGGCCCGCATCGAGGGCCAGAAGACGGCCTCGTTCGAGGTCGTCGACGCCCTCGGTGACGCTCCCGACATCCACTGCCTGCCGGTCGGCAACGCCGGCAACATCACGGCGTACTGGAAGGGCTACCGCGAGTACCTCGCCACGCCCGTCACCGACGCCCCCGCCGGCCCGGCGACCCACCTGCCCGTCATGTGGGGCTTCCAGGCGGCCGGGGCCGCGCCGATCGTCCTCGGCCACCCGGTCGACGAGCCCGAGACCATCGCGACGGCGATCCGCATCGGCAACCCGGCCTCGTGGGAGCAGGCCCTCACGGCCCGTGACGAGTCCGGCGGTCGCATCGACGCCGTCACCGACGAGCAGATCCTCCTCGCGCACCGGTTCCTGTCGGCGCAGGAGGGCGTCTTCGTCGAGCCCGGTTCCGCCGCGTCGGTCGCCGGCCTGCTGGCCTGCCACGAGGCCGGCCTCGTCCCCCCTGGGGCGCGCATCGTCTGCACCGTGACCGGTCACGGCCTCAAAGACCCGCAGTGGGCGCTGCGCACCGCCGACGGTGGCGACGTGACCCCGGTCCGGGTCCCGGTCGACGCGGTGAGCGCGGCGCGGGCGCTCAGCCTCGAGGACTGACGCGTGAGGCGTGTCGCCGCTCGACGTTCGGTGCGCGTCCGCGTGCCGGCGAGCAGCGCCAACCTCGGCCCCGGGTTCGACTCGATCGGGCTCGCCCTCAGCATCTGGGACGAGTACGTCGTCACGACGGCGGACACCCCGGGGCTGGTCATCACGGTGGCCGGAGAGGCCGCCGGGGACGTGCCCACCGACGAGAGCCACCTCGTGAACGCCGCGATGCGCCACACGTGGGACCGACTCGGCGTCGAGGCCCCCGCGGGACTGACCCTGACCGCACGCAACGGCGTGCCGCACGGGCGCGGTCTGGGCTCCTCGGCAACCGCTATCGTCGCGGGAGTCGTTGCCGCACAAGCACTTTCAGGGCCGGATGCGGGCTGGGACGCGGATGCCGCCGCCTCGTACGGGACCGACGGATGGCCCGAGCCGGGGGCGGACGTGCCGGTCGACCTCGACCTCGCCGACGACATCGCCAGCCGGCTCGAGGGGCACCCCGACAACGCCTCCGCGAGCGTCTTCGGCGGGCTCACCGTCAGCTGGATGCCCGACGGCACCGGCGCCGACCGCGGCGAGCGGACGGTCACCGCGCGCCCGGCCCTGCACCCCGACGTCGAGGTCGTCGTGCTCGTCCCCGACACCCAGCTCGCGACGCGCACCGCGCGCTCGGTGCTGCCCGACGTGGTGCCGCTGCGCGACGCCGCAGCGGGCGCGGGACGCGCTGCGCTCCTCGTCCACGCTCTGACCACCGAGCCGTCGCACCTGCACGCGGCCACGCGCGACTGGCTGCACCAGGAGGCCCGGCGGTCCTCGTACCCCGACACGATGGCCGTCGTCGACGTGCTGCGCGCCCGGGGCCAGGCCGCGGTGGTGTCGGGTGCGGGGCCGAGCGTCCTCGTCCTGACGACCCGCGCGCGGAGCGCCGACGTGCAGGTCCCGCCGGGATGCGTCGGCTGGCGCCGCCTGGCCCCCGGCGTGCCCGCGACCGGGGCCGTCGTCTCCGCGCTCTGAGCCGCGGCCGCGACGAGCAGGCCCCTAGTTCCCGGCGCCCGGCGAGGACGTCAGGTCCGTCCCACCCGCGAGGGGGTCGGATGGTATCCTGCGGGTGCACCACACGCCGCGAGCTTCGCAGGCCGGTGCATCACCCCCACGCCGAGGCCCTCTCCACCGCCTCACGGCGCCGTGCGCCGTCGTGGACCACCTTCAGGCCAGCACTGGCCCAAGTCCGACCCGTGGGAGTTCGTCCCGGGTCGCAAACGAGGGGGAAGGATCCTTCGTGTCAGAAACCACCACCCGCCCGGTGTCGGGCCTGTCCGCGATGAAGCTGGACGAGCTCAAGGGCGTCGCGTCCTCCATGGGCATCAAGGGCACCGGGAGGATGCGCAAGAGCGACCTCGTCGAGGCCATCCGGGCCCGTCAGTCCGGCGGCTCGTCCGCGCCGGCCGCCGGTTCCGCGCCGGCGACCGGTTCTGCGCCGTCCGACGGTTCGGGCGCGTCGAGCGCCGCCGTCGAGGCCCAGACCCGATCTGCGTCCACGGACGTCGCGGGCGAGCAGGGCGGCGCGGCCCGCGTCCGCACGTCGCGTCGGGCCAGCCGTCCGGCGGGCACGGCGCTCGAGCCCGACGCCTCGGCCGCGGCGAGCGCGCCGGCGTCGGCGGGCGATCGCACGCCCACCTCCGAGGGCGGCGACTCCTCCAGCGAGCGTCGTGAGGACCGGGGCCCCGGCGCGCGCACCGAGCGTGCCGACCGTGCCGACCGTGCCGAGCGTTCCGAGCGCACCGACCGCGCGGACCGTGCCGACCGGACGGACCGTGGCGACCGCACCGACCGCACCGACCGCACCGACCGCACCGACCGCACTGAGCGTGACGACCGGACGGACCGTGGCGACCGCGCCGACCGCACGGAGCGTGACGAGCGTGCGGACGCCGCGGTGCGCGAGGCACGTGACGGCCGCCAGAACGAGCGCCAGGGTGACCGCCCGAACCGCGGGACCCAGAACCGCGAGCAGAACCGGGACCAGAACCGGGACCAGAACCGCGAGCAGAACCGGGACCAGAACCGCGACCAGAACCGGGACCAGAACCGCGACCAGAACCGGGACCAGAACCGGATCGACGACGACGATCGCGGCGGCCGCCGCAGCCGCAACCGGCAGCGCAACCGTGACCGCAAGCGCGGCCGGGGCCGCGAAGGTGGCCAGGACTGGGTCGAGACCGACCTGCAGGTCGGCGACGACGACGTCCTCGTGCCCGTGGCCGGCATCCTCGACGTCCTCGACAACTACGCGTTCGTCCGCACGTCCGGCTACCTCGCCGGCCCGAACGACGTCTACGTCCCGCTCGGCATGGTCAAGAAGCACGGCCTGCGCAAGGGCGACGCCGTCACGGGCGCGGTCAAGGCGCTGCGCGAGGGTGAGCAACCGCAGGGCAACGTCGGCCGGCAGAAGTACAACGCGCTGGTCCGCCTGGACAGCATCAACGGCACCGGCGCCGACGACGCCGCCAAGCGCGTCGAGTTCGGCAAGCTGACGCCGCTCTACCCGCAGCAGCGCCTGCGGCTCGAGACCGACCCGGGCCAGCTGACGACGCGCATCATCGACCTCGTCGCCCCCATCGGCAAGGGCCAGCGCGGGCTCATCGTCGCGCCGGCCAAGGCCGGCAAGACGATGGTCATGCAGGCCATCGCCAACGCCATCACGACGAACAACCCCGAGTGCCACCTCATGGTCGTCCTCGTCGACGAGCGTCCGGAGGAGGTCACCGAGATGCAGCGCGCCGTCAAGGGCGAGGTCATCGCCTCGACCTTCGACCGGCCCGCGGAGGACCACACGACGGTTGCCGAGCTCGCCATCGAGCGGGCCAAGCGACTCGTCGAGCTCGGCCACGACGTCGTCGTCCTGCTCGACTCGATCACCAAGCTGGGCCGGGCCTACAACCTCGCCGCGCCGGCGAGCGGCCGGATCCTGTCCGGCGGCGTCGACTCGGCTGCGCTCTACCCGCCGAAGAAGTTCTTCGGCGCGGCTCGCAACATCGAGAACGGCGGCTCGCTGACGATCCTCGCCACCGCGCTCGTCGAGACCGGCTCGAAGATGGACGAGGTGATCTTCGAGGAGTTCAAGGGCACCGGCAACATGGAGCTCAAGCTCGACCGGCAGCTGGCCAACCGCCGCATCTTCCCGGCCGTGGACATCAACGCCTCCGGCACCCGGCGTGAGGAGATCCTCCTCGCGAGCGAGGAGCTGAAGATCATGTGGAAGCTGCGTCGGGTCCTCGGCGGCCTCGACGCCCAGCAGGCCATCGAGCTGCTCGTCGACCGCCTGCGCAAGACGAAGACGAACTACGAGTTCCTCGTGCAGGTGCAGCAGACCAGCGGCAGCCGGCTCGACGACGACGCCTGAGGCGTTCACCCGACGCCGGCACCGAGAGGGGCGGGACCGCGACCGCTGTCTCTTATACACATCTCCGAGCCCACGAGACGGAGCTACATGGGGGGTGTGGGGTTTTGGTTGGGGGGGGGGGGGGGGGGGGGGGGGGGGGGGGGGGGGGGGG